>CAMBHC010000045.1 GCA_945866285.1 Candidatus Sulfopaludibacter sp. SbA3
ACCGAACAACCGGTTCATGGCGTCGGAGAACGGCGGGCGCACCTACCGTCAAATCCAGGGCACACTGGTGCATCTGCTACCGCACGGATCGACCGTCCTGCACCTTGACCAGCATGACCTCTGGGTCAACCCGGCCGATGGCGATCACATGTTGCTGGGTAATGACGGCGGCCTGCATCTGAGTCATGACCGTGGCGCCTCGTGGCTGCATCTCAACAACATCCCGATTGGCGAGTTCTATGCGGTGTCGGTGGACATGGATACGCCGTACAACATCTACGGCGGCACACAGGACAACGCGGCGCTGTTTGGGACATCCAAGCAGACGCTCACTGATGACCGCGGCGACCAGTGGACGCACGTCTATCTCGACCAGTGGGGCGGCGGCGACTCGTACTTCACCTACCGCGATCCGTCAGACCGGGACGTCTTTTATTACGCACACCAGTTCGGCGACTTGAAGCGTAAACGCCTGTCCACGGGACAAACCGAGGCCATTGCCCCGAGAGCTCCCCGAGGCCAGCCGGCGTATCGCACCAACTGGATGACGCCGTTTTTCTTCTCCGCGCACAACCGGCAGACGATGTACTACGCGACCGAGCGCCTCTTCAAGTCGCCTGACCGCGGTGATTCGTGGACGGCCGTGAGTCCGGACCTCACCAGTGCGCCGCCAGTGCAAGGCAACGTGCCTTGGGGCACATTGACCAGCGTGTCGGAGTCGCCCCTGCGAGCTACGCTCCTCTACACCGGTGCCGACGATGGGCGGTTGCATGTGACCCGCGACGGCGGCACGACGTGGACGCGTATCGGCGCGTCGTTGCCGGAACGTTGGGTCTCGCGAGTTGTGGCGTCGCGCCACGACGAAGCCACCGTATACGCGACGCTCACCGGCTATCGGGATAATGAGTTCGCAGCCTACCTCTACGTTTCGCGCGACTACGGGCAGACGTGGACGTCGCTCGTGGGCAACCTCCCGCCTGAATCCATCAACGTCGTCGGTGAGGATCCCACGGACGCGCGCATCCTGTACGTCGGCACCGACTCGGGGGTATATGCCTCCGTGGACCGCGGTGCGACATGGATGTCCCTGCGCGCCAACCTGCCGACCGTTCCCGTGCACGACCTGGTGGTGCATCCTCGCGAGAGCGACCTGGTCATCGCCACTCACGGCCGCAGCATTTATGTGGCGGACATCAGCGCTGTGCGGGCGCGTCGCTGATGTTCGACAGGAGTGAATCCCAATGGCTGCTGCCACGCGTCGAGCGTTCCGGGCGACTGCGCGTACGCCGGTATCGCGCCGACGTTGTTTTCCGGCTGCGGTGCTCGCGTCAGCTTGCCGCGCGTGCGGCTCAGTCTCCCCCATCCGGTCCGGTTGCTGAATGCGGCACTGGGGCGCGATGTGGTCGTCCCGGAAGTAATCACTGGGTGGGGGCGGAAGCGGAGCCGGCGCCATGGCCGGTTAGACGGTGGCACCCTATGTTGATTTCCACACTAGGGTCGCTGTCGCGACGTTCGCGGGATTGCGGGGCGTTGCCGCTATACTCCTGCTCATCTCGGTGAGCCGAAGCGAGGTTTGATGAAAGTGACACGACGCGACCTGTTGGCCGGCGCCGCCGGCGCCGTGGTGTTGGGCAAGACGACGCGCGCGCAGACCAGGACTCCGGTCGATCCCACCAAGGTGCGCGGTGCGCCCACCAGTGCCATGGGGCAGCGCGCCCCCACCGCGACCCCGCAGCGGTTGGTGCGCGGCAACATCTCGAGCACGCCGCATCAGGACCTGATGGGCATCATCACGCCCTCGGACCTGCACTTCGAACGCCACCACGCCGGTGTTCCCGAGATTGACCCGGCTAACTACTCCCTGCTGATCCACGGCATGGTCGACCGGCCGATGGTGTTCAGCCTGTCCGATCTGAAGCGCTTCCCCTCGGTGTCGCGGATCCACTTTCTCGAGTGCTCGGGAAATCTCGGCCGCGTCGCCGGCCCCGAGACGACGCCCGGGCTGCTTGCCGGGCTGACGAGCACCAGCGAATGGACCGGCGTGAAACTGGCCACGTTGCTCAAGGAAGTGGGCGTCCAGCCCAAGGCGACCTGGCTTCTGGCCGAAGGGTCTGATGCCGCGGTGCTGACACGCAGTGTCCCGATGGCGAAGGCGCTGGACGATGCGCTGATTGCCTATGGACAGAACGGCGAAGCGATTCGTCCCGAGCAGGGCTATCCGGCGCGCCTGTTCCTCCCGGGATGGGAGGGCAACGCCAGCGTGAAGTGGCTGCGGCGCATCGAGGTGTCGGACGCGCCGTTCATGACACGCGAAGAAACCTCCAAGTACACGGAGCCGTTCGCCAACGGCACGGCACGGATGTTCAGTTTTCAGATGGATGCGCGCTCGCTCATCACCTATCCCGCGTTCCCCAACACGCTCGCACCCGGCTGGGTCGAGATCAAGGGCATTGCGTGGACCGGCGCCGGCAAGATCCGTCGCGTGGAAGTGAGCACCAACGGCGGCGCGACGTGGGCGGCCGCCGAGCTGCAGGAGCCGGTGCTGTCGATGGCGCATACCCGCTTCCGGCACCTCTGGAACTGGACCGGGGGCGAGGCCGTGATCATGAGCCGCGCGGTGGATGAAACCGGCTACGTGCAACCGACGCGCGCAGAACTCCTGAAGCTGCGTGGACCCGGCACGGCGATCTATCACATGAATCCGATCACCGGCTGGGTGGTGCAGGCCACCGGCAAAGTGATCTACAAGCAGGAGCCGTGGGGATGAGACGCACCGCTACTCTCTGGGGAGCCACGCTCTCGGTCACGGTCGCGATGACCGGCGCCGCCCTCTTCGCTCAAGCGCCGGCCCGATTCGGGTTCGGCCGGCCGGCCACACCGCAGGAGATCGCCGCCATCGACAGTGACGTCATGCCTGATGGTCGCGGACTGCCGCCGGGCCGCGGCACCTCTGCGGAGGGGGCCGTCATCTACGCCGCCAAGTGCGCGCAGTGCCACGGCAAGACCGGCACGGAAGGCCCCAACGACATTCTGGTCGGACGCGAGCCGCGCACCGGATTTGTGTTCGCGCAGAATCCCGAGCTGCCCCACACCATCGGCAACTACTGGCCGTACGCGACGACGGTGTTTGACTACGTGCGACGTGCCATGCCACCCACGGCACCTGGGTCACTGACCAACGACGAGGTCTACGCGCTGACGGCTTTTCTGCTGCACGCCAACGAGCTGATTGCCGCCAATGCGGTGATGGACCAATCGACTCTGGCCCAGGTCGTGATGCCGGCGCGCCAGTACTTCGTGCCCGAGTCGCGGCCGGCACCACCCAAACCGCGGCCCTAGCGAGACAGGGCCGCCGCGCGGTCGCCGCTACTCCTGCGACTCGTACTGCTCTTTCAACTTCGCGACGACGGTCGGATCAGCCAGCGTCGTGGTATCACCAAGCGCCTTGCCTTCGGCAATGTCGCGCAGCAGGCGCCGCATGATCTTGCCGGAGCGTGTCTTCGGTAGATCCGCCGAGAAGATGATGTCGTCGGGACGCGCGATGGCGCCGATCTTGTGCGCGACGTGGCGCTTCAACTCGTTGGCAAGATCCTCGGACGGCTTGACGCCTTCCTTGACCGTGACGAACGCGGCGATTGCCTGGCCCTTGATCTCGTGGGTGCGGCCGACCACCGCGGCTTCAGCAACCTTGGGATGATCGACCAGCGCGCTCTCCACTTCCATCGTGCCAATACGATGTCCCGCCACGTTCAGCACATCGTCGACGCGGCCGAGCAGCCAGTGGTAGCCCTCGTCATCCTTCTTGGCGCCGTCGCCGGTGAAGTAGACGTCCTTGCCCCAGCGGCTCCAGTACTGCGTCTTGTAGCGTTCGTGATCGCCGTAGATGGTGCGCAGCATCGACGGCCACGGCTTGGTGATGGCGAGCAAGCCTCCACCAACCGGTACTTTGTCGCCCTTGTCGGTGAGAATCTCGGCGCTGATGCCGGGGAACGCGTGCGTCGCGGAACCGGGCTTGGTCTTGGTGATACCGGGCAGCGGCGTGATCATGATCGATCCCGTTTCGGTCTGCCACCAGGTATCGACGATCGGACAGCGGCTGGCGCCGATGTGCAGGTGATACCACATCCACGCTTCGGGATTAATCGGCTCGCCCACTGATCCCAGCAATCGCAACGACGACAGGTTGTGACCAGCGGGCCAGTCGGTGCCCCACTTCATGAACGCGCGAATGGCGGTGGGCGCAGTGTAGAAGATGGAGACGCCGTAGCGCTCCACGATCTCCCACAGGCGATCCTTCTTCGGCCAGTCGGGCGCGCCTTCATACATGACGACGGTCGCGCCATTGGCGAGCGGGCCGTAGACGACGTAGCTGTGACCCGTGACCCAGCCGATGTCGGCCGTGCACCAATACACATCGTCTTCCTTGAGATCGAACACCCACTTGGTGGTGGCGTAGGCGCCGACCAGGTAGCCGCCGGTGGTGTGGACAATACCCTTGGGCTTCCCCGTCGTGCCCGACGTGTAGAGGATGTAGAGCATGTCCTCGGCATCCATCGGCTCGGCCGGACAGTCGTACGACGCGTCCTGCATCAGCTGGTGATACCAGTGGTCGCGGCCTTCCTTGATGTGCACCGGGATATCACCGAACCCGCGCTTCACGACCACCACATGCTGGATGCTCGGCGTGTCCTCAAGCGCTTCGTCCGCCACCTGCTTGAGCGGCACAATGCCGCCGCGGCGATAGCCGCCGTCGGCGGTGACCAGCACGGTACAGGTCGAGTCGTTGATGCGGTCGCGGAGTGACTCCGCGCTGAAGCCGCCGAACACCACGGAGTGCACCGCGCCAATGCGCGCGCACGAGAGCATCGCAATCGCGAGCTCGGGGATCAGCGGCATATACAGGGCCACCCGGTCGCCCTTCTTCACGCCGAGCTTCTTCAAGACGTTTGCGAATTGGCAGACCTGGCGATAGAGATCGAAGTAGGTCAACGTGCGGCGATCACCCGGCTCGCCCTCCCAGATGAAGGCGGCCTTGTTGCGGCGCCACGAGCGCGCGTGGCGATCCAGGCAGTTGGCGGCGACGTTGATCTTGCCGTCGACGAACCACCTGGCATCGGGCGGATTCCAGTCGAGCACCTTCGACCACGGCTGCAGCCACTCGAGCTCACTGGCAAACCCGGCCCAGAACGCCTCGGGGTCCTTCGCGGCCCGGGCATAGATGTCGGGATCGTTGATCACCGCGCTCGCGGCAAAAGCCGGAGGGGGAGGAAAGCTGCGATCCTCTTTGAGAAGGGCTTCGATCTCTGGGGTAACCGAGTCGTTCATCCCCGCAGTATAGCTGGAGGGCGACGGCTTGAGCCGTCGCCTGGCGGAGGCTGAAGCCTCCGCCCTCCGGCCCTCGCTAGCGTGCCTGGACGCCAAACCAGCGGAAGCGTTTCGGTCGCAGCCGCAACAGTTGCAGCGCCGACGCGGCCGACTCGATCATGCCCGGTTCGACCTTGCGCGAGCCAAGGGTTGCGGCCTCTTGCAGGGCCCGCTCGCCGAGCAGGTTGACCAATCGCGCGACCCCGCCAGACAGGCCGTAGATCACGTCCATGGCGCGCGGGGAGAACGTGACGCCGGCGCCGCCGGCAATGGTGAGGCGATGGTGCACATAGTGACCGCACTCGTCGCGTTCGAACGGCAGCAGCTTGGCCCGCGTGGCCAGGCGCTCGTCGAGCGCGCGTGGCAAGGCCGGCCCCCCGGTTACCGAGGGCTGCCCCGCCAGCACAATCTGCAGCACCTTCTCGCCATTCGACTGGAGTGCGGCCAACTGCACTATCTGGTCGACAGTGGACGCGGGCAGGCTGTGGGCCTCGTCGATGATCAGGACGGCGCCGTCCTTGCTCGACCGCAGGCGCATCAGGAACTCGTCCAGCATCTGCTGCAACTCGACCCGCGGGGCGCCGACCAGCCGGCCGTGCAGGACTTCGTTCTTGGCAATCGCGCCCAGGTCCTGCAGCAGCAGCCGCAGCAGGTCCTCCGGTGACAGCAGCGAGTTCCCCACCAGCGCCGCACGGGTCTTGCGCTCGGGCAACGCCATGAACGTCCGGCAGAGCGTGGTCTTGCCGACGCCGAGGTCGCCGGTCACCAGCAGCAGGCTCTCCCGACGAGCGATACCCGCAGACAGGGCATCGAAGGCGCGGCTGTGCGAGCGGCTCCTGAAGTAGTACTTCGGGTCTGGGGTGAGGCTGAACGGCCGCTCCACGAAGCCGAAAAAGGCTTCGTCAGGCGGCTTAGAAGGGCCCATGGCAAGCCGTGTTATCGGCTCGCCATGGGTAAAACCTTACGTTTAGTCGTAATCCTCGACCAGGTGGGTGACCATCTCTTCACCCATGATGTAACGCAGGGTGTTCTTGAGCTTCATCAGCTGGATGAACAGGTCGTGCTCGGGATAGAGGTCCTTCGCGTGCATCGGCGCCTTGTAGTAGAACGACAGCCACTCCTGGATGCCGCCACGGCCGGCGCGCTTCGCCAGGTCGAGGAACAAAGCCGAGTCGAGCACGATCGGCGCCGCGAGAATCGAGTCGCGGCACAGGAAATTGATCTTCAGCTGCATCGGGTAGCCGAGCCAGCCGACGATGTCGATGTTGTCCCAACCCTCTTTGTTGTCGCCACGGGGCGGGTAGTAGTTGATGCGGACGACGTGCGAGATGTCCTTGTAGAGCTCGGGATAGAGGTGCGGCTGGAAGATGTAGTCGAGCGCCGACTTCTTGCTCTCTTCCTTGGTCTTGAACGATTCCGGATCGTCCAGCACCTCGCCGTCGCGGTTGCCGAGGATGTTGGTGGAGTACCAACCCTTGACGCCAATCAGGCGGGCCTTCAGGCCGGGGGCGATGATCGTCTTGATCAGCGTCTGGCCGGTCTTCATGTCGTTGCCGCAAATCGGCGCCTTGGTCTGCGCGGCCAGTTCCAGCATGGCCGGAATGTCAGCGGTCAGGTTCGGCGCGGCGTTGGCGAACGGAATGCCTTCCTTCAGCGCGGCGTAGGCATAGACCATGCTCGACGGAATCGTGTCGTCGCTCAGCTCGAGGCCCTTCTCGAATGCCGCGAGCGACTGGTGCACGGGGCCTTCCTTCATGAACACTTCGGTGCTGCCGGCCCACACCATGACCAGGCGCGCGCAGTTGTTCTTGGCCTTGAAGGCGCGGATGTCGGCGATCAGTTGGTCGGCGAGGTCCTTCTTGTTCTTGCCCTTCTTGACGTTGGGACCCGACAGGCGCTTCACATAGCGCTGATCGAACACCGCCGACATGGGCTTGATCGCCTCGAGCTCGGGACGAATCGAGTCGAGCAGTTGCCGGTCGAGCACGCCGGCCGTGCACGCCGCGGCGTAGCAGTCTTCTTCGAAGATGTCCCAGCCGCCAAAGACGATGTCGTCAAGGCTGGCCAGCGGCACAAACTCGTTGATCTTGGGGGAGCGGCCGTCGGCGCGCTTGCCGAGGCGGATGGTGCCCATTTGCGTGAGCGACCCGATGGGCTTGGCCAGACCTTTACGGATGGCGACGACGCCGGCAATCGTGGTCGTGCTGACCGCGCCGAGCCCGACGAGCAGGATGCCCAGCTTGCCTTGGGCAGGTGCGATTTCTAGGGGTTGTTTCACCGTGGAAATATATCATGTCGGGATTCGCTAAGGCTTCGCCCCGGCAGGCGCCTCAAGGGCGCCCACGGTAGCTTCGCCAATACGTGCAGCTAAGATGGAGGCACATGATCGGCCTCTTCCTCCGGCTCCTCAAGGGCGGCCGGACACGTTCAATGGATCCGCTGCAGGTGTCGATGACCGGCGTCCGCATGGGCGAACGCTTCCTGCAGATCGGCTGCCACGATCGCGCCCTGCTGTCGGGACTGGCGGCCAAGGTCGGCCTGAGCGGCGTTTCGGCCGTGGCCACCAACGACCCGGCGTCGGCCAAGCGCGCTGCCGCGGTGGGCACCAAGGTCGGCGCGTTGATCGACGTGCGGCCGATGGAGGCACGCGCGCTGCCCTTCGACAGCAATTACTTCGACATGATCGTGATCGACGACACCAACGGCAGCTTCGCCGCCATCGAATCAGCGGCGCGGCTTGACTACCTGCGCGAGTCGCTGCGCATGGTCCGCAGCGGCGGTCGCATTGAAGTGGTGGAAGGGCTGGGAGGTGGCGGGGTGTTCCGTGGGGCGGTGGTGCGGCCGCAGAGCTACGACATGCTGCGCGACCTCACGGCCGCCGGTTTCAAGCCGTCGCGGTTGCTGGCCGAAAAAGACGGCTTCCGCTTTCTCGAAGGTCTCCGCCCGAACATCTAGCTGGTTGAGCGCTCGGGAGCAGGCGATGACTTCAATCGAAGACAGGGCCGTCCCCTAACCACCACAATCAGTTGGGACCGAAACGCAAAGTTTTGGTGAATTCAGGCCGAAAAGACTGATCGGGTGACCCGAGCTGCCGCCGGAGGCGACGGCAAGGCTTTTGCCTTTACACCAACCGCAGCCATGATTGGAAACCTTCCACCGGACGTCTACACAGCCCGCGACATCGCGGACGCGGCCGGGGTGTCTGAGGCGCGCGTGCTGGACTTGCTGGGCCGTGGCGAGATTCGCTCGGTGGCGGCGCAGTTGCCGATCGGTGGCCAGGCAGAGCTCTTAGACTTCATCGCACACGACGAGGCGGTCCGCGCGGTGCGTGCGCTCCGCGCCGGCACGGCGGTCGGCATCGCCGGCGAACTCGGCCTGGGTCGCGAGCTGTTCGGGCAGTCGGCGCGCGCGAAGCGCGCCACGACCGTTCCGCTGGTGGTCTCCACCGGCCTGCATGGCGTCGCCATTGCGTCGATCCTGTTCATTGCCAGCCTGGGCCTGGCCGTGGCCGACGAACGCACCGAACCGATCAAAGACGAACCCATCCGCATGGTGTTTCTCGTTTCGCCTGGACCGGGTGGCGGTGGCGGTGGTGGCGGGCTGATGCAGAAGGCACCGCCGCCCAAGGCCATGCGCAAGGGCGTGGAGAAGGTCAGCAGCCCCCTGCCCGCGCGCCAGCTGCCGCCGCCGATGCGGCCCACGCCCCGGCCACCGGAACCACCGCCGCCGGCCCTCGAAGCCAAGGCGTTGCCACCGGTCATGGCGCCAATCGTAAACAAGCCCGCTGATGCGGAGACCCGTGAAGGCGTGCTCGCGAAGGCGCCCGAGGCACCACCGAGCCAGGGCCCCGGCACTGGTGGCGGTGCCGGCACGGGTCGCGGCACGGGCCTTGGCGAAGGTGATGGCAGCGGCATTGGCGATGGGTCGGGTGGCGGCACCGGCGGCGGACCGTACCGTCCCGGCAGCGGCGTCGAACCGCCGCGGCTGTTGCGCGAGGTCAAAGCCAACTACACCGACGATGCCCGGCGCGCGAACATTGCGGGCGAAGTGGAACTGGAGATCGTCGTGCGGCGCGACGGCACAGTGGGCGACGTGAAAGTGCTGCGCGGACTGCGTGGCGGGCTCAGCGAGCGCGCGGTCGAAGCCGTGAAGCAGTGGCGCTTCGCGGCGGGTCGCATGAAGGGTGTGCCGGTGGACGTGGTCGTGCAGGTCGGCGTCGAGTTCAAGCTTAGATAAGGTGCTGAAGTGCTTGGGTGCTGAAGTGCTGGGGTGTTTATGGAAATAGTGCTCCTGGGCGTCACGGTGATCTCGCTGGTGGTCGCGCTCGTCATGAGCGTGGCGACGTGGCGCCTTGGGCGTGAGGAGAAACGGCGATCCGCGGCACGCGTCGCGGCGCTTTCGATCGCTGCCGCCGAGAAGCCGGCCGAGAAGACAAAGCCGCGCGCACCCTGGGCGCCGGCGCCGAGCGCGATCGAATCGCAGCCTCGTCCGGCGGCCATTGTGCCGCCGGTAGTCGCAGAACTGCCGCTGCAATCGACGCCGGCACTTCGCGAGATCTCCCACTCATCGGGCTTCCTCGGCGCGACGGCGGAGCCGGCGCGGAATGGTGGCGGCCAGCGAACCCTCGCCATCGCCGCATCCCTGTTGTTCGTCGTCCTGCTCGGCGGGCTGGCGTTCACGATGTCCAGCCCTCGCGGCACCAGTGCCGCAGCGGTGGGACCGAACAGCCCGCTGGAACTGATGTCGCTGCGTCACGAACGCAAGAACGAGAAGCTGGCCGTGTCGGGACTGGTTCGCAATCCCGCCAACGGCAAGCCCGTGCAGCGGTTGTCGGCGGTGGTGTTCCTGTTCGACAAGCAAGGCGCGTTTGTCACCAGTGCCAGGAGCGAGGTTGATTTCCTCAAGCTCGGCGCCGGCGACGAGTCGCCGTTCGTGGTGTCGCTGGAGGCGCCGACCACGGTGACGCGCTATCGTGTCAGCTTCCGGACTGCCGAAGGCGTGATGCCGCACATCGATCGCCGCGGGACGACGCCACTCGCGAGCGAGGGCGAACAGCCGGTCAGCGTGACGTTGAAGTGAGGGACATGACCATGAAGAACGGACCACGGGCTTCGGCAGTTGCTGCCGTCCTGCTCGCCATCGCGAGCGTCAGTCCGCTCGCGCAGGGACAGGACGGGTTCCGGTTTAAGAGCGGCGTCGAGCTGATCAACGTGACGGCCACCGTGACCGACCGCTCCGGGCGGTTTGCCGGGCGCCTGACCAAGGACGACTTCGTCATCTACGAGGACAACAAGCTGGTCGAGGTCACGCACTTCAATGCTGACCGCACACCCGTCAGCCTGGGCATCATCGTCGACACCAGCGGCAGCATGGTCGGCGAGAAGTGGTCGGCGGCGGTCAGCTCGATCGACCGCTTCTTCCGCATGATGAACGACGAACTCGATGAGTTCTTCCTCTACCGCTTCAGCGCCAACGCCGACATCGTGCTCGACTGGACCAACGATCGCGACCGGCTGTCGACGATGGTGGGGCGCATTCATCCGAATGGCGGCACGGCGATGTACGACGCGGTGGCGGAAGCGGTGCCGATGGCGCAGAGCGGCCAGAACCGCAAGAAGGCCGTGGTGATCATCTCCGACGGCAACGACACCAGCAGCCGTACCGACGCCCGCGACGTCACGCGCATCATTCGCGAAACCGAAGTATTGGTCTACGCCGTCGGCATCGACGGCCAGGGCCAGGCGACGTTTCAGCGGCCGACGCCGCCCATTCAACAGCCGCAGCCGCGCATGCCCATTCCCTTCCCGTTCCCGGGTGGTGGTGGACGCGGTGGTGGCGGACGCCAGATGCCGCCGCCGCCCCCCATTGGTGGCGGTGGTGGTCGCGGCGGCACGTATTCAGTCGGCGGTGGCGCCGACGACCGCCTGAACGTGGTGGCGTTGCGAGAGATGACCGACGACAGCGGCGGCCGCACGGAAATCGTGCGCGATCCGCGCGACCTGGATCCGGCGGTCGCGAGCATCGCCGACGAGCTCAGCCAGCAGTACTATCTCGGCTACCCGAGCCCGGGCCTGAGAGACGGCCGCTGGCACACCATCCGCGTCGAGGTGAAGGACCCGTCACTCAAAGTGCGCGCGCGTAAGGGTTACGTCGCGACGCCATGATTCTCATGTAGTGGACACAACCTGCTGGCATGACCTTCGCAGTAGCAGGGGGCATGTGGGGAGGGTCCACCATGAAGTCAGCAATCGCATCAGCATTCGTCGCACTGTTCGTTCTCGCCGCGCCGGCTTTCTCCCAGCAACGCGAGGACCTTCAGGTCTTCAACGACATCGCCAACCAGGTCAACCGCTACACGCAACTCACCGTCTTCGACAGCATCTCGGCGGAAGTGAACGACGGCAAGGTGCAACTCACAGGCTGGGTCACCATGCCGTACAAGCGCGACGACATCGAGAAGCGCGTCCGCAAGGTCGAGGGCATCGTCACGATCGAGAATAAGATCGGCGTGCTGCCGGCCTCGCAGTTCGATGACAACCTCCGGTTCCGCATTGCGCGGGCCATCTACGGCCACTCATTGTTCTGGAGCTACGCGATGATGGCAAACCCGCCGATTCGCGTGGTGGTCAATCGCGGACACGTCACGCTCGAGGGTGTGGTGCAGAGCAACGTCGAGCGGATGCTGGCACGGTCGCTGGCGTCTGGCTTCGGGGAGTTCGACGTGAAGAACCTGCTGAAGACGGACGCGGAGGTCCGTGAGGCGATGGAACCGCGAAAAACGAATTAACAGGAGTTCAGGAGGTAAGGAGTTAATTCTTTAACTCTTTATCTCCTGTTTTTCTTGTTTTCACGAACCAGATGGCCGCTACGAAAGTCAGCGCGGCGGCGACGGCCATCATCCCGAACAGGGCCAGCGTGCGGAACAGGATCGACTCGGTCTGCAACCGCACGGTGAGCTCGAGCGGAGTGCCTTTCTGGCGTTCTGCGAGCGGCTGTTCCCACACAATGATGTTGCCGCGCTCGAT
>CAMBHC010000046.1 GCA_945866285.1 Candidatus Sulfopaludibacter sp. SbA3
GGCTTCAAGGCCGAACACGTGCGGCTGCTCGTGGACGAATCGGCATCAACCGGCGAGAAAGGCTCGGCCGACAACGTCCGCAAGGTCTTCACCGAGATCAAGAAGGCCGGAACCAAGGACGATTTCGTCCTGGTGATCCTGCTCGGTCACGGCACCTACGACGGCGATGCAGCGAAGTTCAACCTGGTGGGCCCCGACCTCACGGCCAAGGACTGGACCGACATGTTGGCCGGCATGCCGGGCCGGCTGGCACTGGTCAACACGACTGAAGCGAGCTTTCCGTTCCTGGAGTCACTGACGGCCAAGGGCCGTGTCGTGATCACCGCGACGGACTCGGCCGCACAGAAGTACGCGACGGTGTTTCCCGAATACTTCGTCAAAGCCATTCGCGAAGCGTCAACGGACCTGGACAAGAACGGCCGCACTTCGCTGTTTGAAGTGTTTGCTGCGGCCAGCGCGGCCGTGAAACAGCACTACGAGCAGAATGGCCAGCTCGCCACCGAGCGCGCCGTGCTCGATGACAACGGTGACGGCAAGGGACGGGAAGCGACCGCCGAAGGGCCCGATGGTGGCGTCGCCCGCATGTCCTATCTCGATGCCGAAAGCGCCGCCGAAAGCGCCAGCCCCGAGATCGCGGCGCTGGCCAAGCGCCGCCGCACGCTCGAGATGCAAGCCGAGGAGCACAAGCAGTTGAAGGGCGTCATGCCCGACGGGGAGTGGAACGCGACGTTCGAGAAGCTGATGCTCGAGCTGGCTCAGGTCTCTGCGGAGATCAGGAAGAAGTCTTAACTTCTCCTGATCTCCTCTTCTCTTGTTTGTACATCCCACCAGTCAACGTCCATGCGCTCGCGACGGCGCATGGGAATGACCAGCGCGAGGCCACACGCAAATCCTGCGACGTGCGCCCAGAACGCGACCCCGCCCGAGATCGTCCCTCCCCGGAAGATCGGCAGCGTGCCGATGCCGCTCAAGAACTGCATGACGAACCAGAACCCGAGAAAGAACACCGCCGGCAGCTCGAAGAGGATCGGCGGAAATGGGAACAGCATCAGCACGCGTGACTGCGGATACAGCACGACGTAGGCGCCCATGACGCCGGCGATGGCGCCGCTGGCGCCGACCATCGGGATGAGGGAGTCGGGCACGAGCGCCGTCTGCGCGATTGCGGCGACGTAGCCGCAGACGACATAGAACACCGCGAACCGGCCGTGGCCGAGCCGGTCTTCCACGTTGTCGCCGAAGATCCACAAGAACAGCAGGTTGCCCGCGAGATGGGCGATGCCGGCGTGCACGAACAGCGATGTGAAGACGTCAACCAGCGAGAACTGCGCCGGGACGACGGCGAAGGCGTCGAGGAAGCGCTGGGCGGTCTCTTCCGGGAGCATCGCCTGAAACAGGAACACCAGTACGTTGACCGCGATCAGGCCGATCGTGACGCCCGGGCGTGTGCGAGAGGGGATGACGTCGCGCAGCGGAATCATGAGCCTTTGCTAGAATATCGAATAACGATGAAATGTCGCTCGTGCGGTGCCGAGATCGCGGTCAACGCGCTCATTTGCTACAAGTGCGGAACCGCCACGGCGGAGCCGCGAATTACTCCGCCGGCGGCCCGGCCGCGGCGCTCGCGGCTACCCATCACCTGGCTCCTGCTCCTGGGCCTGGTCCTGGCGGCGGTGGCGCGGCAGGCGGCGTGCGGAAGCCTGCTATGATTGGGCGTTCGGGCTGCCGGAGCGCCGCCCGCCCTTCCCTATGGCAAATGCACGTCTCGAAGTAAACGACGGCCTCGGCCAGCGAATCGTCCCGATCACCACGGCCCAGACCATGATCGGCCGGCGCACCGAGAGCGATTTGCGCCTGGTGGGCAGTGACGTCTCGCGTGATCATGCCGAGATCGTGGAAGTCGACGGCGAATGGCTCCTGCGCGACAAGCAGTCGCGCTACGGCACCTACGTCAACGGCGAGGCCATCACCGAGCACAAGCTCGCGCACGGCGACAAGGTGCAGTTTGGCCGCGCCAGTGGCGCCGACGTGGTGTTCCTGACCGGCGACGCTCCCGTGCACACGGACCGCTCGCACGCCAGTGCCGTCAACGACCTGCGCCAGCTGGCGGCGTTGCTCGAAGGCTTGCGCGCGCTCGGCTCGGGCCGCGTGCTCGATGAGGTGCTGGCGCTCGTGCTCGACGCCGCCATCGACGTGGCCGGCGCCGAACGCGGCTTCATCATGCTGGCCGCCACCGGACAGCCGCTGGAAATGAAACTGGCGCGCGCCAAGGGCCGCATCACCCTGCCGCCAACCGGGTTCAACACCAGCCGCAAGATCCCTGAAGAGGTGTTTGCCACGGGTGAGCTGAAGATTGTCGCCGACCTGCTCGACGGCGATCTCGCCAACGTGCACATGGGGACGGTCGCGCTCGGCATTCGTCACGTGGCCTGCATCCCGCTCCGCCTGGTCCGCTATCTGGATCGCGCCGACATGGCCAGCGAGTCGAGGAACATCGGCGTGCTCTATCTCGACAGCCGCGAGAAGGGCAGCCTGCTGGCGCCGCACACCCGCACCGCGCTCGATACCCTGGCGAACGAGGCCGGTGTCGCGATCGAGAACGCGCGCCTCTATCGCGAGACACTCGACAAGGCGCGGCTTGAGCACGAGCTGAAGATTGCGGCGGAAATCCAGCGCGCGCTGCTGCCTGAGGGCACGCACAACGGCAAATTCTTCGAGTCGGCCGGCACCTCGCTCCAGGCGCGCTCGATTGGTGGCGACTTCTTCGATCTGATCGACACGCCGGATGGCATGTTTGGCTTCCTGTGCGGCGACGTCGCCGGCAAGGGCCCGGCAGCGGCCCTGCTCACGTCGAAGATCATGGGCATCTTCTCCGCTTTCGCGTCGATTGGCGACGACCCGGCGCAGACCGTGGATCACATCAACAAGGTCCTGACGCGCCGGCAGATCGACGCGCGTTACGCGACGCTGATGTACGGCAAGTTGGCCCCGACCGGGAAGCTGGTGTTCTGCAATGCCGGCCACAACCCGCCCTTGATCTACGGCGTGGACGGCTTGCGCCGCATCGAGGTGGGCGGCATGCCGGTCGGCCTGTTCGAGATGGCGCCGTACTCCGCGGACTCAGTGGAACTGAAACCGGGCGATACGCTGGCACTGTACAGCGACGGTGTCACTGAAGCACATAACATCGCCGGTGAAGAGTTTGGTGAAGAGCGCATGGTCGAAGTGCTCGAGCGTTATCACCAGGAACCGGCGACCGTCGTGCTCGAGAAGCTGATCGATGCCGTCAAGGCGTTCGCGCACGGCGCCGAGCAGTACGACGATGTCACGGCGCTGATCGTGAAGTTCACCGGCCCATCATGACGAAGCAGGTGCGGTGGGCACTGGCACTGTGGACCGTGTTGGCCGTGGTGGTGTTTAACGTCACTTTCGATTGGCAAACCCGCCTCGCGGGCCTGGAATTTGCCGGCGCGCAACGACATCGCCATGCCGCCGGGCAACCCGTGCTGACGGTCAACGACGGCTTCCGCCCAATGGTTCGCTCGGCCGCCCTGCAGTCGAGCGTCTGGCTTGGCCTGATTCTCGGCGTTGGCGCCCTCGCGACCGCTGTTGCCGCGCGACCGTCAAAGACCTAGATGCTTGACTCACTGATCTACGACTGGAACAAGATTGGCGCGCCGGCCATCCCCAAGCGGGTGATGCTGGACGACGAGACGCTGCGCGATGGCCTGCAGTCGCCTTCGGTCAAGACGCCGACGATCGGCGATAAGATCAAGATCCTCCACTTGATCGACCAGCTCGGCATCGACACCGCCGACATCGGGCTTCCCGGTGCCGGCCCCCACGTCGTCGCTGACGTCGAGCGCCTGGCGCGGGAGATTGTCGGGTCGCGCCTGAAGGTGCGCGCCAATTGCGCGGCACGGACGACCGTCAGTGACATCAGGCCCATTGCCGAGATCACGCAGCGCACCGGCCTGCCGATCGAAGTCGGCGCGTTCATTGGGTCGTCGCCGATTCGGCAGTACACCGAGGGCTGGACGATCGACTGGCTGCTGAAGAGCACCGAAGAGGCGGTCTCCTTCGCTGTGAAGGAAGGCCTCGAAGTGATGTACGTCACCGAGGACACGACCCGCGCCGATCCTGAGACGTTGCGCCGCCTCTATGTGTGCGCGATTCGGTCGGGTGCCAGGCGCATTTGCCTGGCCGACACCGTCGGCCACGCCACGCCGTGGGGCGCCACCGCCGTGGTGAAGTTCGCCGCGCAGGTGATCAAGGACGAAGGCGCCGACGTCGGCATCGACTGGCACGGCCATCGCGATCGCGACCTGGCGGTGATCAACAGCATTGCGGCTCTCGAAGCCGGCGCCTCGCGGGTGCACGCGGCCGCGCTCGGCATCGGCGAACGCGTCGGCAACACGCCGATGGATTTGCTGCTGGTGAATCTCGTCGTGATGGGTTTCCTGGAACGCGACCTGACGCCGCTGATGCCGTACTGCGACGCCGTGTCGGAAGCCTGCGGCGTGCCCATCCCGGACAACTATCCGGTCGTCGGTCGCGATGCCTTCCGCACGGCCACCGGCGTACATGCCGCGGCGGTGGTCAAGGCGTGGCGCAAGGGCGACATCGAGCTGATGGACGCCGTCTACTCGTCGATCCCAGCCAGTATTGTCGGGCGCCATCAGGAGATCGAAGTCGGGCCGATGTCAGGAAAGTCGAATGTGTTGTTCTGGCTGGAGTCGCGCGGGATTCCGGCCAGCGACCCGGTGGTCGATCGCGTCTTCGCGAAGGCGAAGGCGTCGACGACGGTGCTGACCGAAGCGGAAATTCTGGCTGAGGTCTATCGCTAGAGGGCTTGGAGACTTGGGGGCTTGGAGTCTTGAAAGCTTCAGGACCTTGAGACCCAGGCCCGCAAGTCCCCAGGCCCCCAAGCCTTTACTTCAGAAGCCGTTGCTCAATCTCAGGCAACGCAGCGACGACAACATCACCCACCACCTGCAGGCTGCGTGCTGACACCGCATCGAGCGTGTCTTGCGCGGTGTGCCAGGCGGGGTAGTCGAGGTCGATGATGTCCACTGACGGGATGCCCGCCTTCAGGAAGTGCATGTGGTCGTCTTCCACGGCCATCGACTCGCTGATAAAGCTGGCCTGGTGCCCCAGGCGTCGGGCGGTGTTCCAAATGATGTCGGTGAGCCACGGCGTGGACGTTGATTCGCGCCGGATGTTCAACTGGCGATCGCCGACCATGTCGAGCAGGATCATCGCCTTCAGTGACTTCAGCGTGCCGGTCTGGCGCGCGACCTCGACGTAGTGGCGGCTGCCATACGTGTGGTCGGGGTCGCGCCACTCGCCGGTCGCCTCTTCGCCGTCGAGGAACAGCAGCTCGATGGTGAAGGGCAGTTGCGGGCGTGCCTTGAGCACGCGCGCCAGTTCCAGCAGCGTCGCGGTGCTCGAGGCGCCGTCGCTGGCGCCGACAAAGCGAAATTCGCGGAACAGCTTCGTGTCGAAGTGGCTCGCGAGGATGATGCGCTCGGGGCGCCGGCCGGGGATGGTCGCGATCAGGTTGACCATCTTGATCGGCCCGAGCGGCGTCATTGCCTCCCACGCCTGCTCAACGGTCTTGAGGCCAATGGCGGCCAGGGTCTTGGTGATGTATTCGCGGTTCTTGAGGTTGCCCGCCGACCCTGACGGCCGCGGACCGATGGCCACCTGCTGGCGCAGGTGTTCCCACGCCTTGGAACTGTCGAAGGCCGTGGGCGCCTGAGCCGACACGGCCGCTGATGCCAGCAAACCAACAAATGCCAGAATGAGCGGCCGCATCGTGACCCCTTAGCGGTTCGACATCGGGATATAGTCCCGCGTCGTGGCGCCCTCGTACAGCTGCTTGGGGCGCGCGATCTTCGTCTCCGGGTCGAGCAGCATCTCTTCCCACTGCGCCACCCAGCCCACCGTGCGGGCAATGGCGAACAGCACCGCGAACATCTCGACCGGGAACCCCATGGCCTGGTAGATCAAGCCGGAGTAGAAGTCGACGTTCGGGTAGAGCTTGCGGCTGACGAAGTACTCATCTTCGAGCGCGATCCGCTCGAGTTCAAGGGCGATGTCGAGCAGCGGATTCTTGCCCGTGACCTCGAATACTTCGTAGGCCGTCTTCTTGATGATCTTCGCGCGCGGGTCGTACGACTTGTAGACGCGGTGGCCGAAGCCCATCAGGCGGCCTTCGCCGGCCTTGACCTTCTTGATGAAGGCGGGGATGTGGTCAACCGAGCCGATGTCCTTCAGCATGCGCAGCACGGCTTCGTTGGCGCCGCCGTGCAGCGGGCCATAGAGTGCGGCGGACGCGCCGGCCAGGGCCGAGAACGGGTCGACGTTCGAGCTGCCGATGGCGCGCATCGAACTGGTGGAGCAGTTCTGCTCGTGGTCGGCGTGCAGGATGAACAGCACGTCGAGCGCGCGCTCGAGCGCGGCGTTTGGCTGGTACTTCACCTCGGTCATCTTGAACAGCATGTTCAGGAAGTTGCCGGTAAAGCTGAGGTCATTGTCGGGATAGACGTACGGCCGGCCGATGCTGTGGCGATACGCGTAGGCGGCAATGGTCGGGGTCTTGGCGATCAGGCGGTGGATCTGCTTCTGCCGCGACTCCGCATTGAAGATTTGCTTGCCGTCCGGGTAGAACGTCGACATGGCGCCGACGGTGCTGATGAACACGCCCATGGGGTGGGCGTCGTAGGTAAAGCCCTCCATGAACTTCTTGATGTTCTCGTGCACCATCGTGTGCATGGTGATCTTGTTGGTCCACTCGGCCAGCTGGCCCTGGTTCGGCAGTTCGCCGTACAGGATCAGGTAGGCCGTTTCGAGATAGGTGCTGCTCTCGGCCAACTGCTCGATGGGGTATCCCCGGTACATCAGGATGCCCTTGTCGCCGTCGATGAACGTAATCTTGCTCTTGCACGCCGCGGTGTTCATGAACGCCGGGTCGTAGGTGCACAACCCCGGGTCGTCGCCGCCGGTCGTGATTTTTTTCAGGTCAGTGGCGCGGATGGCGCCTTCCGAGATCGGGACCTCGTAGGTCTTCCCGGTCCGGTTGTCAGTGATAGATAGCGTTTCAGGCATAGGGTGATCCGCCTCATTGTACGATCACCAGCCCATCGTCGTCACAAATAGAGTGAGACCTGCCTATTTTAGGCCGCTGACCTATTCGATGCGCGTCCCAGCTGACCCGGTATGCCGGACGTCCTTGGCCGACAGGATGAAGATGACGTCCTCGGCGACGTTGGTGGCATGGTCGCCAATCCGCTCGAGGTGGCGGGAAATCAGGATCAGGTCCAGGGCCGGCTCGATCGTGGACGGGTTCTGGAGCATGTAGGTGAGCAGTTCCCGGAAAATCTGGGTCTTGAGGGCGTCGAGGGTGTCATCAGCGGCCAGCACCGCCTCGGCGAGGGCGATGTCGCGGCGCACGAAGGCGTCCAGCGCGTCGCGTAGCATCGATTGCGCCAGTTCGCCCATGCGCGGGATATCAATCAGCGGCTTGACCGGCGCGTGGCGGAGGTAGCGCTTGCCGGCCTCGGCGATGTTGATGGCCAGGTCGCCGACGCGTTCCAGGTCGGTGTTGATCTTCACGGCCGCGACAATGACCCGCAGGTCGGCCGCCATCGGCTGGTGCAGGGCCAGCAGCTTGAAGCAGCGGTCGTCGAGCTCGATGTGGAGATTGTTGATCGGCTGGTCACCCCCCAGCACGGCGTCGAGGGCCGCGCCGTCGCGGTCCATCAGGCCGCGGACCGATTCGCGCACCCGCTCTTCGGCCAGGCCGCCCATCGCCAGCAGGCGCTCCTTCAGGGAATCGAGTTCGTCCTGGAAATGTCGAAACACGCGTTCCATTAGCCGCACCTGCCTGTGACGTAGTCTTCGGTGAGTTTCTCGGCGGGCGCCGCGAAAATGCGATCGGTCCGGTCGAACTCGATGATGCGGCCGAGCCAGAAGAAGGCCGTGAAGTCCGATACCCGCGCCGCCTGCTGCATGTTATGCGTCACGATGACAATGGTGTACAGCTTCTTCAGTTCGTAGATCAGTTCCTCGATGCGCTGCGTGGCGATGGGGTCGAGCGCCGAGGCGGGCTCGTCCATCAGCAGAATCTCGGGACGGATGGCCAGCGCGCGCGCGATGCAGAGGCGCTGCTGTTGGCCGCCCGACAGGGCCAGCGCCGAGTCGTGCAGGCGGTCCTTGGCCTCGTCCCAAATCGCCGCCTGGCGCAGGCTCTCTTCGACGCGATCCGCCATCTCGGCCTTCGACTTCACCAGGCCGTTGATCCGGAGTCCATACGCGACGTTCTCGAAGATCGACTTGGGGAACGGGTTGGATTTCTGGAACACCATGCCGACCTTGCGGCGCAGCTGGACCACGTCGACGCCGGCGCCGTAAATCGACTCGCCGTCGATCAGCACCTTGCCCTCGACGCGCGTCATCGGGATGATGTCGTTCATCCGGTTGAGCGTGCGCAGGAACGTGCTCTTGCCGCATCCCGACGGCCCGATGAAGGCGGTCACCAGGTTCGAGCGAATCTGGATCGAAATACCGTCGAGCGCACGCTTGGGGCCGTAATAGAAATTCAGCGCGTTGACGTCGATCTTGACCGGCGCCTCAAGGGCATTCGCCGGCTGGCCGGGCCGGCTGGCGATTCCGGCCAGGCTGGCCGGCACCGGCGGCGTGGCGTTCATATCCGCCCCCGGCCCTGTTGGCGATCCCGGACGACGATCGCGATGGCATTCATCGAGAGCAGCAGCACCATAAGCACAAGAATACCAGCGGCAGCGTTTGCCTTGAACTCGGGTTGAGGACGCGACACCCAGTTGAACACCTGGATGGGCAGCACGGTGAACTTCGACCAGACCCCGTCTGGCGCGAACGGGATATAGGTAAGCGCGCCGATGGTGATGAGCGGCGCGGTCTCGCCAATGGCGCGTGACAGCGCCAGGATCAGGCCGGTCAGGACGCCCGGCAGCGCCATCGGCAGCACCTGGTTCCAGATGGTCTGCCACTTGGTGGCGCCGAGCGCATACGAGCCTTCGCGAATCGAACTCGGCACCGTTCGCAAGGCCTCGCGCGTGGACATGATCACCACCGGCAGCGCCAGCAGTGCCAGCGTCGCTGCGCCGGCCATCACGCTTTGTCCCATGCCCATCAGGCGGACGAACAAGCCCAGGCCGAGCAGGCCATAGATAATCGACGGCACGGCCGCCAGGTTCGAGATGTTGAGCTCAATGAATCGCGCCGTGCGGCTGCGCGAGCCGTATTCTTCAAGGTAGATGGCGGCGGCCACGCCAATCGGCAGCGCCAGCGCGCCGGTGAGCGCGATCACCCAGATGCTGCCCATCAACGCGTGATACACGCCGGCCTGTTCGGCGTTACGTGACGCGATGTTGGTCAGGAACTGGACGCTGAAGCGTCCGGCCCCGTCAGAGACGATGTCGAACACCAGCGCGGCCAGCGCGGCCAGCGCGACCAGCAGCGCACCCAGCGAGACAAACTCGAAGATGGCGTCGGCGTGCTTCCTCATGCGTATTCCTCCCGGAAACGCTCGCGCAGCCAGGTACTGATCAGGTTGAGGCTGAAGGTCATCACGAACAGCAGCATGCCGACCGCGAAGATCGTCCGGTACTCGATCGTCCCCTGCGGCGTATCGCCCAATGACACCTGGACGATGTAAGCGGTCATGGTTTCAATGGGTACGAACGGATTGCCGGTCAGGCGCGGCTGCTGGCCGGCCGCAATCGCGACGATCATCGTCTCGCCGATCGCGCGCGACACCGCCAAGATGAACGCGGCCGTGATGCCCGAGAAGGCGGCCGGCACCACGACCTTGAGCGCCGTCTGCATGCGCGTCGCGCCAAGTGCATACGACCCCTCGCGCAGGCCTTGTGGCACCGCGCGCATGGCGTCCTCAGACAACGACGACACCAGCGGCAGGATCATCAGTCCCATCACCAGTCCGGGGCTGAGGGCGTTGAAGCCCGACAGGGTGGGGAAGACCGCCTGCAGGAGCGGCGTCACGAACGTCAGCGCGAAGTAGCCGTAAACCACGGTGGGCACGCCGGCCAGGATCTCGAGCACGGGTTTGACGATGCGGCGGAAGCCGCTCGGGGAATACTCGCTCAGGTAGATCGCCGAGAGCAGGCCCATGGGCAAGGCCACAACCATGGCGATGCTCGACACCAGCATGGTGCCGACCACCAGCGGCAGCACACCAAACTTCTGGTTGGAGAACAGCGGCGTCCACTCGGTGCCGGTCAGGAAGTCGAGCACCGGCACCTCGCGCAGAAACTCGTAGGTTTCAAACGCCAGCACGGCAATGATGCCGGTGGTGGTGAGCACCGAGAGTGCTGCGCAGAGAAACAGCACTCGCTCGATGATCCATTCGAGCGTCCGAGTGGTCATGCGGCCGCGCTACTGCGCGCGTTCCTTGCTGAGCAGCTGGTCGATGGTGACGCCGACGGTGTTCTGTCCCGAAAACACCGAGCCGGTGTGGCGCTTGGTGAAGCGGTCGGTGACCATGCCATAAATTTCCGGGCCCAGGCCGACGTAGTTCACTTCGCGCACCAGGGTCTCGGCGTTCTTCAGGTAGAACTCGACGAAGCGCTGCACGTCGGGGCGGTCGGCTGCCTTCCTCGAGACATAGATGAACACCGGCCGCGACAGCGGCTGGTAGGTGCCGGTCTTGATGCTCTCGGGCGAGGCGAGAATCGGGCCCGCGCCGTTGTCGGCCTTCTCGTCGTCCACCGGCACCAGCTTCAGGCGCGCGGCGTTCTCTTCGTAGTAGGCAAAGGGCAGAAAACCAAGCGCGAGCTCGTCGTTGCTGATGCCCTGCACCAGCACGTTGTCGTCTTCGCTCGAGGTGAAGTCGCCGCGGCTGGCCTTGGCCTTCCCCATGATTGCTTCGGTGAAGTAGTCGTAGGTACCGGAGTCCACACCGGCGCCGAACAGGTGGATTTCCTTGTCGGGCCACGAGGCACGAACCTGGTTCCACTTCTTGACCTGGCCCTGCGCCTCGGGCGCGAACAGCTTCTTCAGCTCGGCGACCGTGATCTTGTCGGCCCACTCGGCTTTCGGGTTTACCGCAATCGCAATGCCGTCGTAGGCCACCGGCAGCTCGATGAACTCGATGCCCGCCTTGGCGCAGGCTTCGACCTCGGTCGCGCTGATCGGCCGCGAGGCATCGCTGATGTGAATCTCGCCGCGGCAGAACTTCTGGAAGCCACCGCCCGTGCCGGAAATACCCACGGTCACGTTGATGTCTTTATTGACCTTTTGGAATTCCTCTGCCACGGCTTCGCTGATCGGAAAAACTGTGCTGGACCCGTCAAGCGTCACAAGGGTCGTGCCTCCCGCGGGGGCCGTACCACTGGAATCGGAACTACCGCCACAGGCGGCAAGCATGAAGACCAGCACCAGGAACGGTGCCATGCGACGAACAGGTAACAGCAACATGGTCCCTAGCTTATGCGCTGGGGATTTCGCGGTAGTTTCTGGCGTGTTAATTCCGTGTTAACGACCTTCAAGCCCTTCCGGTAGGGCACCTTTTCAATCCGGATCCTGCGCCCCAGCGCTTCCTCAAGCGCCTTGGCTTGCTTGTGTGCCGCCCAGACTTCCAGTTCGGCATCGCCCACGGCCTGCACCTTGATGCGGAGCTCGCCCAGGCGCTCACGCATCTCTATTCCGCGGACCACGCCGTGGCGGCTGCGGTCGAGGGTTTCGGCGAGGCGCAGGAACGCTGACAGGATCTCGACCGCACGGCGGTTCTTCTTGTTCAGGTCCTGCTGGCCGATGTGGTCATCCTTCGGCGTCGCGCGGCGGTGGTAGCGGGTGACGAGCGCCATGATCTCGATCTCGTCGGGCTCAAATCCGCGCAGGTCACCGTTCTTGATCAGGTAATACGAATGCCGGTGATGCTTCTCGTAACTGATGTGGTTGCCGATGTCGTGCAGGAACCCGGCATACTCCAGCCACTCGCGCTCGCGGTCGCCCAGGCCGTGAATGCGCTTGGTGAAGTCGAACATGGTCAGCGCCAGGGCGGCGACCTGGCGCGCGTGCTCGGCCTCCCAACTGCAGCGCTCGGCCAGCTCGACCACCGAGCGGCGGCGGACGTCTGGGTAGCGATCGACGCGGGCGATGTGCTTGCGGTGGCCGTGGATGTAGTCGAGCAGCACGCCCTCGCGCAGGGCGAGATCGCACAACGTGATCTCCTCGGCGCCGAGCCGGCGCAGGAGGGTGTCGAGCAGGATCGCGCCCGCCACCATCAGGTCCGCGCGCCGCGGATCCTGGCCGGGCAGGTGCATGCGCTCTGCGAGGTTCA
>CAMBHC010000047.1 GCA_945866285.1 Candidatus Sulfopaludibacter sp. SbA3
TGAACGACAGCTTGCTTCAGACGCTGCCGGCGCTCGTCCTGATGCTCGTAAACGGCTTTATCCTGTTCGCCTCCTGGCCGTAGTAAGGCTGACGCCCGTAGCAATCACGAGGCCGTTTCCCGGCGACGTCATCGCCGGCCCGAGCGGGCGCGACCGTCGGGTTTGCGCCCGACCCGGGACAACTCCGTCATCGTGAAGTAAAGGCCTAAGAAGCACAGCGTACTGACGAAAAGGCCGACAAGGAAAATGCCCATGGCCGACATGTCAGCGGGCCCTGACCTGAGCGACCAGCGTCGCGAAAGCCAGAATCGAGGGCACCCAGATCCCCACGAACAGGCCTTCCTCGCGCTGCCCCGCGAACCACAGGTAGACCGAGAACAGGAACGAAAGAAAAGCGGCGGTTATGAAAACGTAGTCACTACGGTGGAACACGGCGGTCTCCCTCTGAACAGTTCTTGCCTATCGGCGTAAGACGCGGGCTCGAGTGGCAAGGATTCGAATGACCGACTGGTCGTCACCAACGGGTTGAGAACGTTGGCGTGGACCGTTCGAGCCGGGATCGCGGTCTTACTGTTTCGGCAGGCGTTCGCGCCAGGGGTCGGCCAGGGGGGCAATCCGCCGCGTCAACAGGGGTAGAGCCGTCATGGGCGATCGCAAGTGTCTCGTCATCGGCGCCGCCGGAGGTATCGGTCGCCAGCTCGCCGAGCTGCTCCATCGTGACGGCTGGTCCCTGGTGCTCGCGGGCCGAAACCTGGACTCGCTCGAAGCCCTGGCCGCGACCTGCGCGGGGGAGACGGCGAGCCTGGATGCGCGCGACTTCGACGCCGTTGACGCCGTGTTTCAAACCCACCCCGGCATCACCGGCGCGGTGAATCTGGCCGGATCGATCCTGCTCAAGCCCGCGCACTTGACCACGGCGCAGGACTTTGACGACACCATTGCGCTGAACCTCCGGACGGCCTTTGCGCTGACGAGGGCGGCGGGCCGGCACATGAAGAGCACCGGCGGCAGCGTGGTGCTGATGTCCTCGTGCGCGGCAACCATGGGCCTGCCGCATCACGAGGCAATCGCCGCGGCCAAGGCCGGCGTGGAAGGGCTGATGCGTGCGGCCGCTGCGACCTACGCCGGGGCCGGCATCCGCTTCAATGCGGTGGCGCCGGGGCTCGTCGCCACACCCATGGCCCGTCGGATCACCGACAACGAAGGGGCCCTGAAGGCCTCGGTGGCGATGCACCCGCTGGGGCGCATTGGACAGCCCGAGGAGGTCGCCCGGGCAATCGCGTTCCTGCTGAGCGCCGACAACTCTTGGATCACCGGCCAGGTGCTGGGCGTCGACGGCGGCCTCGCCACCCTGCGCGGGCGGTGAACCCGGCTTCGGTGGCGAGACGAAGGTGAGTGAACTGGTTTGGAGGCAAGAGTGGACGAGCACACGGACATCGTTGACACCGCGACCCCCGTGTCGAACCGAATCCGGCAGCGATTGACCGAGGCGAGCAGCAGGTTTTACGCCAACGACAGCATCGCCGACTTTATCGAGCCCGGCGAGCTCGCGGCGCTCCAACTTGAAGTGCAGTCGAAGCTCCAGCAGGTGCTGGAGACGCTGGTGATTGACACCCGCCGCGACCACAACACCCAGGGCACGGCCGGTCGCGTCGCCAGGATGTTCATCACGGAAGTGTTCCGCGGCCGGTATTCGCCCATGCCGTCGGTCACGGAGTTCCCCAATGTTGAAGGCCTCAACGAACTGATGATCGTCGGGCCCGTGACGGTGAGGAGCGCCTGCTCGCACCACCTGTGTCCGATCATCGGCAAGCTCTGGGTCGGTGTCATGCCCAACGAGCACTCCGCGCTGATCGGCCTGTCAAAGTACACCCGGCTCGTCGAGTGGGTCATGGCGCGCCCGCAGATCCAGGAAGAAGCCGTGATCCAGCTGGCCGATTTGCTGCAGGAAAAAATGCGGCCCGACGGGCTGGCGATCGTGCTGCGGGCCGACCACTACTGCATGCAATGGCGCGGCGTGAAGGATATGGATTCGAAAATGGTCAACAGCGTGATGCGAGGCAGTTTCCTGAAGAATCCCGATCTCCGTCGGGAGTTCCTGTCACTCTTGAATGACGGAGAACGATCGTGAGGGTGCGCTAATGCTCGTACGTCTGATCTATGCCAGCCGATCAAGCGGTCCGATCACCGACGAGGTGATCGAGGCCGTGCTGGACAAGTCGAGGAACAGCAACCCCGATGCCGGCATCACGGGCGTGCTGTGTGTGTGCCAGGGCGGCGTCTTCATGCAGGTGCTCGAGGGTGGCCGCGAAGAGGTGAACCTCCTGTATGGGAAGGTGCTCCGCGATGCCAGACACACCCATGTCACGCTGCTTGAATATGCCGAGCTGACCGAGCGTCGCTTTTCAAGCTGGCGGATGGGCCGGGTGGACGTGAACAAGCTCAATGCCGGCATCATCCTGAAGTACTCCGAGAAACCCCAGTTGGACCCATTCCAGATCCCTGGCGGCGTCGCCCTGGGCTTCCTGGAAGAGCTGATGAATACCGCGTCAATTGTGGGCTGAGGGTGACCGCCGTGGTGGCAGGCACGACCAAGGCCAGCGGAATCAGCCGGCGCAGATCCGCGCCCTGGCCTCGGCGTACTCGCGCTTGAAGCGAGCGACGAGTGCCGCCGCCGGCACGACCTCCCGGATTGCGCCGATGCCCTGCCCGCAACCCCAGATGTCTTTCCAGGCCTTCGCGGCGGCATCACCGTCACCGCTGGCGAAACTCATCTTGCTCGGGTCGCTCTGCGGCAGGTGGTCCGGGTCCATGCCGGCGTTCCTGATGCTGCCCTTGAGGTAGTTGCCGTGCACGCCGGTGTAGAAGTTGCTGTAGACGATATCGTCCGAGTTGCAGTCGATGACCATCTGCTTGTAGCTCTCCACCGCACGGGCTTCATCGGTGGCGATGAACGCCGAGCCGATGTAGGCGAAGTCCGCACCCATGGCCCGCGCCGCCAGAATGGCGCCGCCCGACGCGATGGCGCCTGACAGCGCCAGCGGGCCGCCGAACCACTCGCGAATTTCCGCGACCATCGCGAACGGGCTCTTGACGCTGGCGTGGCCGCCCGCGCCGGCCGCCACGGGAATCAGCCCGTCGGCGCCTTTCTCGATGGCCTTGTGCGCAAACACGTTGTTGATTACGTCGTGCAGCACGATGCCTCCCCAGGCGTGGACACCCTGGTTCACGTCTTCGCGCGCCCCGAGGCTGGTGATGACGATCGGCACTTCGTACTTGGCGCACACCTGCATGTCGTGCTCCAGGCGGTCGTTGCTCCGGTGCACGATCTGGTTGATGGCGAAGGGCGCGGCCGGCGCATCGGGGTGCGCCCGGTCGTGCGCAGCGAGTGCCTCGGTGATTTCGGCCAGCCATTCGTCGAGCTGCGCCGCCGGGCGGGCGTTGAGCGCCGGCATGGCGCCCACGACACCCGCAATACACTGCGCGATGACCAGCTTCGGGTTGCTGATGATGAACAGCGGCGCGCCGATCACGGGGAACGTGATGCGCTGCAACACCGGGGGCAGGACGCGGGCGGGTGCCGTCATGTCGATGGGCGGCCGCATGGCTCGACTAGCCTACCGCACCCCATGCTGTCCCTTTGCTCCGTGTCGCAGAATTTGCGCCGCGCCACCGCGCGCTTCAAGACTCTCGAGTTCGACATTGCCGGTGATGAGATGGCACGGCCACAAGCGTCCGCCGCCCTCAGCAAGGCAATGGCTTGGCTGAATGGGCTTCACGTCTGAAGTAGTTATTGCTGCTGCGTCGTCGGGGCCTGATCCAGTTTCGACGGCTTCATCAAGTGGAAGCCGGCCGCATCCTGGTAGGCCTTGACGACCGCGATGATCTCCGCCTCGCGGAACGGCTGGCCGAACACCGTGAAGTTGGTCGGCGAGCCGCTCTCGCCGAAGCCATTCGGCACGTTCATCGCCGGGAAGCCGCCGACGTTCGCGATGCTCGAGTGGCGCTGCGTCGGCCCCTGTGGGCCGGTGTTGAAGTTACGGCGCGGCGCGTCGGCGGCACCAGCGGCGGGCCGCGGCGGCGCAGGCGCACCACTCGCATTCGACGCGACGATGTAGACGTCGACGTGACGCGTCGCTTCTTCGAGCTTCTGCATCATCATCATGCGCACGCGCTGGGCCTGGATGTAGTCGACCGCCGACACCAGTCGGTTGCTTTGATTACCGAAGCTGCCGCGCGCCACTTTCATGCGGCCGCTGCGTGCCGCCTCGTCGAAGAACGCGCCGGCCTCGACGTTGATCGCCGAGACGTTGGTTTCCATCTCCGGGATGATGACTTCGATCATGTTCGTGACGCCAATCTGCTTCAGCACCGCGAGCGATTTATCGAAGTTGGCTTTCGCCGTGGCGTTGGTCAGCGTGTCGAACGAATCCTTGATGTAGCCGACGCGCAGCTTCTTGATGTCGAGGTTGGCATTCCAATTGAACGGAATGTCGCTGACGTGCATGTCGCGCCCGTCCGGCTTGGTGATCGCCTGCATCACGATCGCCGCATCCTCCGCATAGCGCACCATCGGGCCGAGGCGATCCTGCGTCCACGACAGCGCCATCACCCCGAAGCGGCTGACGCGGCCGAAGGTCGGACGCAAGCTGGGGATGCCGCAGCGCGCCGCCGGGCTGAGGATCGAGCCGCTCGTCTCGCTGCCGATGCCAAACGCGATGCATCCGGCCGCGGTCGCAGACGAGGGACCGGCCGATGAACCGCTCGAGCCCTGGGTGGGATCCCAGGGATTCTTGGTTTGGCCGCCGAACCACTGGTCGCCGCTCGCCAGCTCGCCGGTCGTGACCTTCGCGATCAGCACCGCTCCGGCATCGCGCAACATTTCGACGACGGCCGCGTCGTAATCAAACACCTGGTCCTTGAACGCCGGTGATCCCCACGTCGTCTTGAAGCCCTTGAGGGAGATGATGTCCTTCGCGCCCCACGGAATGCCGTGCAGCGGTCCCTTGTACTTGCCGGCCGCGATCTCCGCGTCGGCGCGCCTTGCTTCGGCGCGGCCGTGGTCGTCCAGGAATGTGACGACGTTATTGAGCAGACCGTTGTAGCGATGCAGGCGCGCCAGATACATCTCGGTGAGCTCGAGCGATGTCACCTGCTTGGTGCGGATCAACTCCGCGAGATGACGCACCGGCCAGAACGCGGCGTCTTCGAGGTTCGCGGGACGCTTCACTTTTGGCGCCGCGCTCAGCACCCAGGGCTGCTTGGCCCGGTTGACCGTCATGCCCGGCGTGATCGCGCTGACGTGAAACGGCGGCGACACGTCATTGGGGATGTGGATCTTGCGGATCGCTTCGACGCCGGTCAAATTGCGGTTGGCCGTATCGACGATATTGGCTTTTTCTTCTTCGGGCAGGTCGATCCCGGAGAGCTTCAAGGCGTCGGTCACCATCGCGAGGCTGACCTTGCTGGCGCCGGCGTCCTGCACACGCGCCCAGAGGACGCCGGGGACTAAGGTGGCGCCCAGGCTGGTGGCCGCAAAGGTGGCCATGAACCGTCGGCGGGTCTCATCGACATTCTTCATGCGGTGCAATATCGCATAAAAGCGATTCTCTTTGGGCCATCGAATCAACACGGCTGCGTCCAGAATCGCGGTCGCGCTCACCGAACCCGTCGAGCAATCTGTTCAGCATGCCGCGCTGGCGCTGATGGAGCGGCAGCCGCGAAGCGCGTTCCAGGCAGGCCAGGAACCACTGCATCCATGGCGTGATGTCGAGCGTGCCCTGCTGCGTGCGTTCAAGCATCGACGCCTGGAATGCGTCGAATAAGACCGTATTCGACGCCGCGGCACTGTCAGGCCGTGCTTACGGGTGCCGTACCATCCGTTTCGACTCTTCAAACCAGTTCAGCACCACTCGGATTTCAGCGCCCGGGGCGACAATTTCATCCGGCCCGAGGCGTGTGCCTTGTGACAGTGACATGGGTCTGCTCCTTACCGCTTTGCTTCGACGAATACCGACTCCATCAACACGAGGTGATTCGGGTCGAGCACCACGCGGTCAGGCCGCTGACCCGCGGCGATCTGGAACTGGTGTGACGCGTCGGACAACTGCACGGTGGTGATGGCCGGTGTGCTGTTGCCCGCGGTGTAGACGCCCACCTGCAGGGGCATTGCGAAGATGCGCGCGCGATCGCGCTGGGTCAGGCGAATGGTGATCGACTTCGCGTCGGCGCTGTAGGCCCAGTCGCCGTCGAGGCGCACGAGCCCTCCTCGAGTCAGCCACTGGTCGAAGAACCCTCGCAGGTCGCGTCCCGAGGCGCGCTCCATCTCGCCGCGAAAGTCGGCCGTGGTCGCATGGCCATCCTGGTGGGCGCGGTAGTAGCTGCGAATGCCCGTCCAGAACACCTCGTCGCCGACGATGCCGCGCAACATGTGCAGGATCCAGGCGCCCTTCTGGTAAATCTGCCCGGTCGTGACCTGTGACATGTCGCTGAGGTTGTCGTGCACGACGCGGTAGTCGGGGCGCTGCTTGTCGAACTCGAGGATGCGCTGGCGGCTCGACTCGAGCCCGCTGAGGAACTCGTCACGGCCGTAGGCGTGCTCGATGTAGAGCAGCGTGAAGTAGGTGGCAAACCCCTCGCTGAGCCACACGTCATTCCAGTCGGACTCGGTCACGGCGTTGCCGAACCACTGGTGGGCGATCTCGTGAATGACGACGTTGCGCCACCGCACGTTGCGGTCACCGACCACCGAACCTTCGCTGTAGAAAATGGCGCTGGCCGACTCCATGCCGCCGCTGACACTGTTGGACTGCACGTTGGCGAGCTTTTCGTACGAGAACGGTCCCACCTTGTCGGAGTAGAACTGCAGCACGTCGCGCGTCGGCACCGCGAAGTCATAAAAGCCGGCATCGCGATCCTGCGCGTAGACCCAGGTCTGGATCGCCTTGCCTTGGAACGTGTCCACGTGCTGCACGGCAAAGCGGGCGACGCCCAGCACGTACAGCCATGGAGCAATCGGTACGGACTGACGCCAGTAAGTGCGGCGACGGCCGCCGGGCAGGTCGGTTTCCTCGACCAGCAGGCCATTGGAGATGACCTGGTAGTGGGCCGGCGCGGTGACCACCATCTCGGACGTGGCCTTGTCGTAGGGATGGTCCACGGTCGGCAGCCAGTTCCGGGCCTTGTCCGGCCAGTTGTCGCTGAAGAAGGTGCGATCGCCGTGCTTGTTGTTCGCGATCTTCAGGCCCGATGCCGGCACGCCCGCGTAGGCAATTTGCAGCCGCAGGCGCTGGCCCGGCTCAAAGCGCCGGGGGAGTGTGATGGTGAGCGCGTTGTCGCGATGCGTGAACGCGAGGCTGGCGCCATCGGCCGACACCGCACTGACCGTCATGCCGCGCCCGGTGGCGGTGTCCTGATTGGTCAGGTCGAACCGAAGCGAGGTCTCGCCCGCCGCGACGAAGCGGAGATCGACGTCGGCCGTGCCGGCGATGCGGTTGTCCTGGTCGTGCAGCTCGAGAGCAAAGCGATAGTTGATGATGTCGACGCGAAGATTCTTTGGGTAAGTGTCAGCACGGACCTCCACGAGCCCGAAGACGACGAATCCGAGAAGCAGGATGATCGGTCGCATAACGGGAATAGCCTACTGCAACGTCTAGCCCGAAGTCCCGAGGAGAAGCATCCTGTTCTGCGTAATCTTCGGCTGCGAGGTCACGGTATCGGCGGCTCAGGATTGGACTGGGTCAGTCACCACCGCTCGTGTCAGGCGGCAAGGCGTGGCTGGCGACCGCGTCTACGTGCACATTGGTGCCGACGGCACTGCGGCCGTGTCGCCCGCCGGAATCGCCGGTGTCCCGCGGACCAGGCGTTTTCGCATGTGCCCGGGCACGTATTTCGGCGTCACCCACTTATGCTGGCGGGAGCATATACTTTCCGGCTGAGCAGGGCGTGACCACAGTCATGCCCCGGCAAAGAGTTCGCCGGCTGGCCACCAATCATCTCGCTGGCGGGCTGCTGGCGTCGATGGCCGTTTCGGTTGGACCATTGTTCTTAAGGGCCGATCGTCACTTGTACCTAATCATGGAGACACTTCGATGAATACACGCCGCGCGATTTCTTCCCTGGTGATGCTGGCAATGACGGTGATGGTGAGCACGTCGGCGTTTGCGCAGGCGCCGGAGGCTGGCCAGAAGCCCTTCGAGCCCCAGGTCGGCCAGGCCGGCAAGGACGTGGTCTGGGTCCCCACCCCGCAGGCTGTCGTCGACAAGATGCTCGACATGGCCAAGGTCACGAAGGACGACTTCGTGATGGACCTCGGCTCGGGCGACGGCCGCACGGTCATCACCGCCGCGAAGCGTGGCGCCCGCGCCATGGGCATCGAGTACAACCCCGACATGGTGGACCTGTCGCAGAAGAACGCTGAAGCAGCGGGCATGACCGCGCGCGCGACGTTCATGAAGGCCGACCTGTTCGAGACCGATCTCTCGAAGGCCAGCGTCATCACCATGTTCCTGCTGCCGTCGATCAACCTGAAGTTGCGGCCGACGATCCTGAACCTGAAGCCCGGCACGCGCATCGTTGCCAACACGTTCACAATGGAAGACTGGCAGGCCGATGAGACCGCCACGGTGACCGACGGCTGCTCGAGCAGCTGGTGCACGGCACTGTTCTGGATTGTTCCCGCCAAGGTCGAAGGCACGTGGGGCACGCCGAACGGCGAGTTGAAGCTGACGCAGACGTTCCAGATGATCTCCGGAATGCTCGGCACGCAGGCCCTGCAGGGCCGCCTGCGCGGCGCGGCGATCGAGTTCACGGCCGGCACGACCAAGTACTCCGGCACGGTGGACGGCAACACCATCAAGCTGACGTCGCCTTCGGCCATCACGGCCACCAAGAAGATGTAAAAGGGTGCTCAAGTGCCTGGGTGCTGAGGTGCTTTGGTGCACTTCCGCACCCAAGCACCCCGATAGGTCACTCGCCCGTTTTCGTGTTTTCAGGCGTCAATGTCTGCAATTGTCACGAATGGTCGTACTTCCTTTCCTCATCCATCCCGGCCGAGGATTGGGTGTATAGTCTCCGCTGATAGGGAGGCTAGGTAGCCGAGCTAGGAAGTGGCTCTGCACTTAGCACCTCAGGAGTGTTGGAATGAGAAGCGTCGGTTCCATCACCCTGGGCACAGCGGTCGTGTGCCTCGGGCTCGTAGTCGCAATCGCGGGACAGCAACCTGCCCCCAGGGTCGCGGCGTCTGTACCAACAACGACCGCCAAGCCAGCCGCTTCGTCGGCTGCGCCCACCTCCGCGCAAGGCGCTGCGGTGGGCAAGCCGGCCGTGTCGCATCCCGCCGCGTCGGCGGCCGCACACGAAGAACAGAACGCGCTCGTGAAGCGGTATTGCGCCGGTTGCCACAGCGACCGCGGCAAGGCGGGCAATCTCACGCTCGCGTCGTTTGACATCGCGAAGGTCGCCCACGAACCCGACGTGGCCGAGCGCATGATTCGCAAGATGCGGGCGAGCATGATGCCGCCCCCAGGCATGCCGCGTCCTGAGCCGGCCGCGTATCAGAAGCTGATCACCTCGCTCGAGACCACGATCGACGCCTACGCCAGGACTAATCCCAATCCCGGCGGGCGCAGCTTCCAGCGCCTGAATCGCCCCGAGTACACCCGCGCCGTCAAGGAACTGCTTGAGCTCGACGTCGACGCCGGCCGGTGGCTGCCGAATGACACCATGAGCGCGAACTTCGACAATATTGCTGACGAACAGGCGCTCTCGCCGGCGTTGCTTGAGTCGTACTTGAACGGCGCCGCCGACATCAGTCGCATGGCCATCGGCGACAAGGATGCCCCGTCGATTGATTCCACCTTCACCAATCCCAGTTACATGTCCCAGCATCCGTGGGACCACGTCGACGGCGCGCCCTATGGCACGCGCGGCGGCATGGTGGTGGATTACGTTTTCCCCGCGGACGGCGAATACGCCTTCGAGGTCACGTTTACCAACGGCGAAAACTCGCGCTTTGAAGACGTGGACGTCTCGATTGACGGCCAGCGCGTCGCGTTGCTCCAATACGAGAACGGTCCGCAGATCGCTGCGGACGGCAGCGGCGCGACGCCGCTGTTTACCGACCCGGTCCTGGTGCGCGCCGGCCAGCGCAAAGTGGCGGCCGCGTTCATTAAGCGCACCGACGGCCCCTATGAAGATCTGATCAAGCCGCACGAGTGGTCCAACGCCGGCGGCGGCTCCGGTGGCGGCGGCATCACCACGCTTCCGCAGCTGCACGACGTGGTCATTCGCGGCCCCTACAAGACCACCGGCATTTCGATGACGCCGAGCCGCCAGAAGATCTTCAGCTGCCGGCCGACCTCGCCGGCGACGGAAAAATCGTGCGCGCGGCAGATCATCACGCGCATGGGCGGCGAAGCGTATCGGCGTCCGCTGACCACGGCGGAAGTCGATCGCATCGTCCCGTTCTACGAAAGTGAAGCGGCGAAGACCGGCTTCGAATCGGGCGTCCGCGCCTCGCTCGAAGCCATCCTCGCGAGCCCCTACTTTATTTTCCGTCTCGAGAAGGCGCCGACCGACGCGCGCTCGGGCGGCACGTATCGCGTCGCCGACATGGACCTCGCGTCGCGCTTGTCGTTCTTCCTGTGGGGCCAGCCGCCCAACCAGGAATTGATCGCGGCGGCGCAGCGCAAGGAACTGTCAACGATGGTCGGTCTCGACAAGCAGGTGCGCCGGATGCTCGCCGACCCGCGTTCGTCGGCCTTGGCCAACCGCTTTGCGGCGCAGTGGCTGCGGCTCCAGGACGTCGAGAAGGTCCGTCCGGATCCCAATTTCTATCCGAACTTCGACGAGAACATCGCCGAAGCCATGCGCACCGAGACGAAGATGTTCTTCGACAGTCTCGTGAAAGAGGATCGCAGTCTCCTCGATCTCTATCGCGCCGATTACACGTTCCTCAACGAGCGTCTCGCCAAGCACTACGGCATCGCGGGTGTCAGCGGTGCGGAGTTCCGGCGCGTGATCTATCCGGATGCGACGCGCCGCGGCATTTTCGGCCAGGGCACGATGCTGGTGCAGAGCTCGCTCGCCAATCGCACCTCCCCGGTCTTGCGTGGCAAGTGGGTAATGGAAGTGCTGCTCGGCACGCCGCCGCCACCACCGCCGCCGAACATCCCGGACCTCGACGCAACGACTGGCTCGAAGGAAGGCCGCCTGCTGACGACCCGCGAGCGCATGGAAGAGCATCGCAAGAACGCGGCCTGCAGCTCGTGCCATCGCTTCATGGATCCGATCGGCCTGTCGCTCGACAACTTCGACGTGACCGGTCGCTGGCGCGCGCGTGAGAACGGCATGCCGCTTGACACTGCCGGCGACTTCTACGACGGCACCAAAATCACCTCGCTGACGGAGTTGAGTGCGACGCTGATGAAGCGGCCGATTCCGCTGGTCCGCACCTTCACCGAGAACCTGATGGCCTTCGGGCTCGGCCGCCGCGTCGAGTACTACGATCAGCCGACGGTGCGCGCGATTGCGAAGGGCGCGGAAGCCACCAACTTCAAGATTTCCTCGTTCATCCTGGGCGTCGTGAAGAGCGACGCGTTCCGGATGCGGCGCGTGGAACCAGAAACGACATCGACCGACACGACGAAAGCAGGCGGTCGCTAGATCTCGGTGATCGAGCGATCATTCGGTAAGGACAACAGGGAGACCGCGATGCATTTCATTACTGGTAAGCAGCTGCCCCGTCGAACGTTCCTCCGTGGCGCCATGGGGGCCGCGGTGGCGCTGCCGTTCCTGGATGCGATGGTGGCCGCCAGGGGCATCGGCGCGAAGGCGCCGGCCGC
>CAMBHC010000048.1 GCA_945866285.1 Candidatus Sulfopaludibacter sp. SbA3
AATCGCACGATGGAATCGGTCAGCGTGTTAAAGGTTGTCGCCAGCATATGCGCGTCGTCATCATCCCAGCCGCCCCGCCGCGTCATCGGAATCTTGCGCGTGAGGTCGCCGGTCGCGGCGATTTGCCGCATGTGATCCGTGATCGTCGCCAGCGGCCGCGACACCGTGCGTGCAACGCCGTAGCTGACGACGATGGCCAGCAGCGTGGCGCCGAGCGCAATCCCGCCCAGGGTCGCTTGGATGGCGCCGAGCGAGCGCAGTCGCTCGCCGCGCGACCGCAGGATGATGGCGGCCGGATCCGCCGCGGCGGTGCCCGACCCGAGCGCCTGCGTCAAGGCGACGTACTCTTCGCCGGCGATGGCGATGCGGGTCGGCCCGGTCGCGGCCAGCAGGGGGGCCAGCGCGTCGCGCGGCCCCGGCAAGGTCGACGCCCGCGCAGCCCCGCCCATCGCGAAGGCAATGTCCGCACCGGTGAGCGCCTTGAACTGCGCCGCGCGCCGGTCATCGAGCAGATAGCCGATGCTCAGCACCCCGAGCACCTCAGGTCGCTCAAGGCCGAGGGTGATCGGAACGCTGACGACCTCCATCACGCCACGGGGATGCAGCCAGAACGCCGGCAGGGTCTGGCCCTCGAGCACGAGCTTGAGATCGGCAGACAAGCTTGAGGCCTGCTGCGTCGCGGGTTCCCCCGACATGGCCAGCAAGTGGCCGCGGCGATCGGCCACCAGCAACAGGTCGGCACCCGCCTGCAGTTGGTAGTCGGCCACAATCGGCTGCAAGGTCGGCGGGTCGGCAATTTCGACCACCGCCTTGAACTTGGGCAAGTCGGCAATGAGGCGGGCGGTGCGAGCGACGTTGTCGAATTGCGTGCGCCGCTGTTCATCGACCAGCGTGGCGGCCTCGGTCAGGTCGCGCTGCAGCTCGGCTTCGGTCTCGCTGGTCATGCGTGCGCTGATCAGGTACACCGCCGCGCCAATCGACAGCATGGCCAGCAGGGCGCTGGCCAGGAAGATGCGATTGGTAATCGACCCGAGCACGCGCACCCGGAAAGTATAGCGGTGGTGGCTAGCGCCGGTTCAGCCGGCGCTGGGCTTCGGCATAGCGCGACGAGCCTTGCGGCACCTTGGCGTAGGCGTCCTTCGCCTTGGCGGGTTCGTTCAGGCGGCGTTCGTAGATCTCGCCCAGGCGGAACCAGACTTCCATCGGATTACCCGGGAAGCGCGCGCCAAGGTCTTCGAGCGCTTGCGCGGCTTCCGCATGACGGTCCATGGCGCTCAATATCGCCGCCAGCCGGTTGCGCGCCGCCATCGACTGGGGCGTCTCGGGGAACTGCTCGATGATGGTCCGCAAGGTCACCATCACGGCCGGTACTTCGACCTTCAGGACCGGATCGATTTCCTTCAGGTCCTTGCGATCGGTCTCGATCTTCAGCTTGGTGTTGAGTGCCGCATTCGCCTGTGGCGATCCCGGGAACTCGCGCGCGACATCATTCAGCAGCTCGCGCGCCTGGACTTGCGCGCGCGGCTGCCGAATGCGGCCCAGCATCATCGACCGCCGCAGCTTGCTGTCGGCGGCGCGGCGATCGCCGGCATTGCGGCTCTCGAACTCGACGAGTGCCGCCATGGCGTCGTCGGTCCGGCCGGCCTTCTCGTAGAGTTCAGCCGAGAGCAGTGCGGCCTCGGCGCCGGCGCGAGAACCGGGGTAGTCAACCATGATCTGCTTGAGATCGACCAGGGCCTGGTCGATCAAGTTGTTGGCGACCTTGGCGCGCGCCACTTCAAGCCGCTGCATCGCTTCGGCATCGCGCGACACCACTGGTGCCGGTGCTGCCGGCTTTGCGGCCGGCTTGGCCGTCGCCGAGCCGTTGGCTGGTGCCGTGGGTTTCGAGGCGGCAACTGGAGCCACTGCGGGTGGAACGGCGGGCGCTGGCCGCGGCGCGTCGCGGTTGCTGCCCGGTGAAGCAGCCGGCACTGCTTGCGTGATGGCAGCTTGCGGCGCCGGGTCCGCGGACGCGGGGGCGCCGCCACGGCTCGCAAAGTACGCCCCAACCCCGGCAGCAATGGCCGCAATGATCACGACACCCGCACCGAGACCGGCGCCGAGGACCCACGGCCTGTTGATGCCTGACTGCAGGGCAGTTGGCGGCACGGTGCCAAGGGCTGCGGGGGCGGTCGCCTGCGGCACAGCCAGAACCGCGCCTGAACCGGCGACAACCTGGGTTCCCGATGGCAGGACCACGGTGGCGGCATCTGGCGCACTGTTGGCGACCGGCGGCACCACGCCCTGGCGTGAACCGGAATCGCGGCGCAAGCGCTTGAGATCGGCGCCCAGGTCGGCCGCCGTCTGGTAACGGAGCGAGCGATCCTTCTCGAGCGCCTTCGACACGATGCGATCGAATTCGCCGGGGACGGCGGCGTTGAGGCTGCTCGGCGGCGCCGGGTCACGATTGAGAATGCCGTCAAAGACGACAGCGGTGGTGTGGCCGGGAAAGCTCGGCTTGCCGGTGGCCATCTCGTAGAGCACCACGCCGAACGAGAACAAGTCTGTGCGCGGGTCCACTTCATCGCCGCGCGCTTGCTCGGGCGACATGTAGGCGATAGTGCCGACGGTCGTGCCGGCCATGCTGGTGAAGTGTTCCTCGAGGTGGGTCTCGTTCTTGGCATCGAGATGGCGCATCGAGCGGCGGTATTCAGGCGACAGCTTGGCGAGCCCGAAGTCGAGCACCTTCACCGAGCCACGGCGCGTGATGAAGATGTTCGCCGGTTTCACGTCGCGATGAAGAATGCCCTCGGTATGCGCGGCATCCAGGGCCTCGGCGACTTGCGTGGCGATGTCGAGCATCAGGCGCATGTCGAGCGGACGGCCAGACAGCTTACTGTCGAGCGGCTCGCCGTCGAGCAACTCCATGACGAGATAGAGCTGGCCTTCGTGCTCATCGAATCCGTAGATCGTGCAGATATTGGGATGGTTCAGGGCCGAGGCCGTGCGCGCTTCGCGTTTGAAGCGTTCGATCGCCTCTTCGTTGTCGGTGCTGCCGGCCGGCAGCACCTTGAGCGCCACCTGGCGGCCAAGCTTGAGGTCCTGTGCGCGGTACACGACGCCCATGCCCCCGGCTCCCAGCCGGTCGACGATGCGATAGTGCCCAAGGGTTTGGCCGACCAGTGAGTCAGACACGGTGCGAGTTGCCCATCGTATGCCTGTAACGCCTTGACAGGGAAGGGGGTGAACGGTACAGTCAAGAATCTGAAACGTCGTTCCGTATAGTGGAATCACCTCAGCCTTCAGCCAACCGATCGGGCAACGCACTCACCTCCATCGACAAGGCGCTCGAGGTGTGTGAAGTCCTGAGTGGCATGCCCCGAGGCATGAACCTCTCGGATCTCGCGCGCGCGCTGCGGCAGCCCGCCCCCACCGTCCATCGACTGCTCGGCGTCTTGAAGCGTCGCGGCTACGTCCGTCAGGACGACGAGACGCAGCGGTACGTCCTGACGCTGAAGATGCTCGACCTCAGTTTCCGCTCGCTCGGACAGTCAGAGCTGCGGCTTCATGCGTACCCGATCATGCGGGAATACGTGTTGCGCACGCCCTACCGCGGGTTCATCGCGATCCCGGCCAGCGGGGAAGTGACCTACGTGTGGAGCACGGGCCCGGACGAAGTGGCCATGCGCACGGTCTATGGCAAGGAGATGCCGGGGCACTGTGCCATCTACTTCTCGCCGCGGCAGGCCACGCGCCGTTTGAGTTGCCTGCGCCTCGCGACGCCGGGCGAACTGGCGCAGCCCGAGGCCACGGTCGTGCGGATGGGACCGCCGCCGATCGAACCTGATGCGCTGCAGCGGCTGTTTTGCACCTGCGCGCCGGTGCGTGATTACACCGGACACGAAGTGGCGCGCGTCGGCGTATTCGGCCACGGCGCCGACGACCGGCCCATTCTCACCGAACACCACCGTGGCGCCTGGGATCTGGCGCGCCGCATCTCGATGCGCCTGGGTCACGTCCAGGCCAGTATTCTCGAGAGCACCGCATAACTTGAAACTGCAACTGGCACTGAATAACTGAACCGACCAACTTTCAACTCTTGAACTTTCAACTGACAAGGATCGCGTAAATGGCTTACATCATCACGGAACCCTGCATCGGCACCAAGGACTCGGCCTGCGTCGACGTCTGCCCGGTCGACTGCATCCACCCGCGCAAGGACGAAGGCGACTTCGAGGCCGCCCCCCAGCTCTACATTCACCCGGACGAATGCATCGACTGTGGCGCGTGTGTGCCGGCCTGCCCGGTCGAGGCCATCTTCGCCCTGGATGAAGTGCCAGAAAAGTGGGCGAACTACATCGAAATCAACTCCAAGCACTTCCAGAAATAAACCGGTTGACCGGCCGGCTTTACATCTAGAATCGGGAAATTGACCCCCGGGTTGCGCCCCCCGGGTCAGGTTCTATTTGTATCGGTGAGAGGATCGTATGTTGATTCAACCTCGCAAGGCGTTGGTGGCCATGGCCGTGCTCGCGGCGCTGGCTTCGGGTGTGCAAGGGCGTGCGCTTGGGGACGATGCGGCCCTCCAGTTTCAACTGGGGACGCTGCTCTTCGAAGAAACGCGGTACCGCGAGGCGCTCGAAGCCTTCCGCAAGGCGGTCGATGCCGACAGCAAGTCGCTATCGATGCGAGCGCGCATGGGGGTCGTGAAGTCGGCCCTGCGGCTGGGCGAGTTTCTCGAGGCCCAGAAGACCGCGCAAGTCCTCAAGCAGCAGGATCCCAAGAACGCCGAGGTCCTGAGCCTCCATGCCGACGCCCTGTGGTCGGCCGGTCTCTTCGACGAGGCTCACGAAGAATTCAAGGACGCCCTCGCGCTGGTGCCCGACTTGTCGCGAGGTCATCACGGCCTGGCCCGCGCGCTGGCGTCGCAGAACAAACTGGACGAGGCGCTGAACGAAGCGCAGGTCGCCCTCAAGCTGGCGCCTCGCGACGAAGAGGCTCACCACACGGTCGGCGCAGTCTTCGAGCGCATGCGGCGCTACGAGCAGGCCGCGGCGGCGTATGGCAACTACGTCAACCTGCTCCCCAACAAGGATCGCAGCGACAAGGCATCGTGGTCGCGGTCGCAAATCCGGTTCCTGCGCTCATTCGGTGAGCGCGAGCCAATCGCCATGGACGCCGAGGCCGCCGATGGCCTCCACACCGTAGACTTCCGCATCGTCGACGACAAGGTCATCGTCAAGGCCAGGGTCAACGGCGGGCGCCCCCAGGACTTCGTGCTCGATACCGGGTCGGAGCTGACCACCATCTCGCGGCAAACCGCGTCGAGCGGCGCCGTTCGTCCCATCACCTACACGCTCAGCGCCGGCGTCGGCGAGGTCGGCTTACGGGGCCTGCAGTTGGGCCGCCTCGATACGTTTGAGGTCGGCACCATGAAGTTGAGCAACGTGCCGACGCTGATCAAGGCCCCGGCGCTGCGCGGCATTCCCAAGCGCGAAACCGAGAGCTTCTCGCCGCTCGGCCTGGGATTGTCGATGACCATCGACTACGCCACGCACAAACTGACCATGGGCCGCAAGTTGCCGGAGGAACCGGCCGAGTTCACGCTGCCGATGCGCCACCACCGTCTCTCGATGGTGCGCGGCCTGATCAACCAGACCCGGCCGACCTACTTCGTCGTCGACACCGGCGGTGAAGTCATCTCGATCAGCACGGCGACGGCTGAGGAACTGGATCACGACATGCCGCGCAAGATTGCGCTGCGCGTATATGGCACGTCAGGTTGGGACCGGGACGCGTTCCTGATGCCAGGCGTGAACCTGAAGTTCCAGAACATCCTGTTCAACAATTTTGCGGTGGTGGTGTTGAACCTGCAGGCGCCGAGCGTGCTACTGGGCTTCCAGGTCGGCGGCATTGTTGGCCACCGCTTCCTCAGTCCCTACCGCGTCTCGCTGGATCTCGATCGCAGCGAATTGCGGATGACCCAGGCGATGAATTAACCGCGCTCCGCCTTCCGGCGGAGCCGGTCGGCGCGCCGCTCGTGCGCCTGCCGCACGCGTTCCTCATCATCGGCGGTCTCCACCAGCAGCGGCGGCACCTTCTGCGCTTTGCCGTCCCTGTCGATCGAGACAAAGGTCAGGTAGGCGCGGCTGGTCAGCTTGCGCGTGCCGGTTTCAATTTCCTCAGAGAACACTTCCACCTCAACTTCGAGTGAGGTGCCGAAGACGCAGGTCACCCGCGATTTGAGCAGGATGAGGTCACCGACCTTGATCGGGTGGATGAATTCCAGGCCATCCACGCCCGCCGTCAAGGCAAGCGTGTTGGTGTGCCTGTGGCAGGCGATTGCGCCGGTGATGTCAATGAGGTGCATCACCGTTCCGCCCAGGATGTAGCCCAGGGGGTTGGAGTCGTTCGGCAGGACGACTTGCACCGTCTCCGCCGTTGACTCCTGCCAGCGTTTGGCCCTTACCAATCGAAGCCAATCCAGAGCGAGAACTTGACCTTGCGGAAGGCTTCGCTGCCGCCGTACTGCGCGTAGACCACGTCTTCCCAGTCCTTGTTCATCAGCGTCTTCCACGACCAGTCGAAGTGGAGCGGAAAGCCGAGGGCCATGGACGACAGGCTGATGCCGTAGGACGCCTTGGCGTCGACGAAGCGCCGGCCCGAGACCAGCACCGGCGCGCCGTAGACTGGATTGCCGTTGAGGTCGTAGTTGAGAATCGGCCGCTCAACGGTGTCGTCGTTACTGAAGATCGTAAACGGCGTGTCACCGAAGCGCGCGCCGCCGAGGCCGGCGAACAGGGTCGCGCGCACCCCGCCGAGCACGCCGATCGGTGTCGCCATGGCTTCGATCAGCGGGAAGCGCAGTTCCGCGTTGGTGAAGAACGCCTTCTGGCCAACGAACTGCAGATAATCGTAGCCGCGCAGTTCGGCGTTGCCGCCGAAGTAGGTGTAGTCGGGGTTGCTGCCCCAGCTGGTGAAGCCACGGCCGCGCAGGGCGAGCAGGCCGGTTGAACCGATGCGGAAGTACTTGCGCAGGTCGGCGTCAATGGTCTGCCGCGACAGCGTGTTGCCGATTTTCGGCGCCACGGTGTAGGCCATTCGCATGGTGCTCCCCGAGAGTGGCCCGAACTCGCGGAAGATGGTGGTTTCCTGCACGAACGCGGCGCCGACGGGCACCATGTTGCCGTTGTTGAACAGCGACTGTCCGTACTGCTGCTGCTGATAGTCGTCGGCCACCTGCGCTACATTCGGATCTTCATACCGTTCCTGGTAGCGAGAGAAGCCGCCGAACACCTCGACGCGGCGGTAACGATTGAAGGGATAGATTGCGAACGCGGTGCCGCCCTGCATGGTGCGGGTCGCGGTGGCATAGTCGCGGTCGATCAGGCCGTTGTAGGCCGGATCGTAGAAGATGCCGTCGAGTTGGCCGTAGAAGAACTCGGTGCTGTTGTAGGCCTGCAGCGACCACTGCAGCCGCTTCTCCATGTTGATCCAGGAGAACTGCATGGTGCGGTACTGCGACACCGACGAGACGAACATGCTGAACTGCTGGTCGCCAAGCACATCCGTGAACACGACCTGTGTGCCACCGAAGACATCGCCGCCGCTGGTGACGCCGAGCGCCACGGGCGGGCGGCCCTCGAGGAACAGCTTTTCAAACTTGCCCTTCTTCTTCTTGTTGTCGGCCACGAGCTGGTGGCTGATCGGCGCCTGGAAGTCGACGATGGAGCCGGGCGAGCCGAAGTCCGAGCTGGCGACCTTGGTGAGCTCGTCCTTGCGCTCCAACACGTGCAGGCCGTATTCGCCCTTGAAGTAGGTGACAAACGCGAGCTTGGTGGCAGGACCGTCGCGCAGCACGACGGGCGACAGGTTGCCCGACAGTGCGTCGGTGTACTGCTTCAGGTCGTTGGTCTTCAGGTCGAGTGTCCACAGGTTGTAGATCTGGCCGTTCTTGGCCACGTCCGGATCGATCGGCTCGGCCGGGTTGACCGCGGTTGAGGCAAACACCAGCGTGTTCGCGTCGAGGAACTGCGGACCGCCCTCGTCGTGGGTGCCGAAGGTCAATTGCGTGCCGTTCTTGCCGTCGGCATCCATGCGGAAGATTTTCTCGTTTCCGCTCACGCGCACCAGGTAGACGAGCGACTTGCCATCGGCGGCCCAGGTCGGCGCGTAGTTGGAGAAGGGGTCCTTGGTGAGATTGACGATCTCCTTGGTCTCGAGGTTGACCGTGAAGATGTCGGCCTGGCTGCCCTGCATGCCCGAGAAGGCCACGAGCTTGCCATCGGGCGAGAAGTCGGGGGACTCCGGTGCATCAACCGTCTTCAACGCGACCCGCACTTCGATCTTGCGCGAGACGACGTTCTGCACGATCAGCGAGCGGTCCTTCTCGGTGCGCACGAAGTAGGCAATACGGTCGCCGGTCGGCGACCACGACATCCACGGCACCGAGTTCCAGCGGCCCCCCGGCGTCGCCAGGTACTCGAAGCCCATGCTCTGGTCGAAGCCGCTCGTGAGGTTGCTGACCACCGAGCCGTCCTTCGTGGAGATCAACACGATGTCGTATTCGCGGTCGCGGCCGTTGCCGGTCATGCCGGCGATCAGGTCGCCAGAGGGCGACGGCTCGATCGACAGCATGTTCGAGAACCGGCCCTTGCGCGGGTCCGGTGCGAGGTCACGGCCGTAGTCGGCCGGCCGCTCCTTGTCCCGGAACGGCTTGAAGCGATCTTTCAGGTAGCGGTCGAACTGCTGGTCCCACTCGTCGGGCCCAATCTGGAACGCTTCCTGGTAGGCGTCATCCGTGCCGCCGATGACCGACCGCCGCAGGGCGAACACGTAGGCGCGCACGCCTTCCTTGCCCCACTTCGATTCCATGAACTCGAAGGCGGCGTGACCCAGGTTGTAGATCAGGCGCGGGTTGCTGAAACCGCCGTAGTCCTGCATCTCGCTCATCTTCGGCACGATGTCTGACACGGCGGCGTCGCGGACCGTCATGATGTCGAGCGGACGCCAGTAGCCGGTCATGTAGTCCGACATGCCTTCCATGGTCCACAGCGGCATGTTGCGGCGGATGAGACCGGTGGGGATGATGTCGAACTGGAACTGGTGCGTGAGCTCGTGGACGATCAGGCGGTAGAGCAGATCGGGCGGCTCGTCGATGGGCATCACCATGCGGTAGCGGCCGGGTTCGGCGAAGGCGCCGACGCCCTCCTGCGCCGCACCGGGCACCACGTTCTGCTGCCAGAACTCGCTGGCGGTCGAGAACAGGATGAGCGGCAGCTTCATCGACAGGTCGTGTTTCAGTTCCGAACTGACGTGCTGGTAGGCGCTCTCGGCGTAACCGGCGATGCGTTCGAGGTGGGGCTCAATTTCCGGGTAGTAATAGATTTCAAAATGCTCGGTCTGGTAGGTATGCCACTCGAAGTTGTCGTAGCGGATCTGGTTCTTCCCGAAATACGGCACGTAGCCGGTCTGCGCTTCCGCCACGGCGGGCGCCACCATGGCGACTGCCAACATCGAACATAGGGCCAAGGCCAGTGACCTGAAGGCTGGCGTCAAGGCGTTCCGCTGCGGGGTGCGCATAGTGTCTCCTTGCTGCATCTTACCGATCCTCAGACAATAGCCGCAAACAACGAGCCTGCCGCGCCGTCGCCTTGGCGACGAGGGCCTGCCTCGCCGAAGCCCTGGCGAAGGCGGGGCGCTTGGCGTTCCGCAGAGCAAGATTCGATCCGCCCAGCTTCGTCCTATACTTGGGACGCGACGACACCGGGATGGACTCACATCCCGGTCGCGCCATCCACCGGGAATATTCGGGCGCACCCGGGGGTTGTGATAGAAGTCAGCCCTGAATCTGCATGTTTCCTGGGCGACGACGGACAAGTGAACCCGCGCAAGACGAGGATGACTTCTCGGGGGCGACGCTTGAATTCCTGGATTCGCTCTACGGGGCCGCTCTCCGGCTGACGCGAAACGCGGACCGGGCCCAGGACCTGGTGCAAGACACCTACCTGAAGGCCATCCGCGCCCGCGGCCGCTATACGACCGGCAGCAACCTGAAGGCGTGGCTCTACACCATTCTCCACAACACGTGGAGAAACCGGCAACGCGATGGCGCGCGGTCGCGGGTGTCGTTCGACTCGGCGGTGGTGGAAGAGGCGGCGGAGGGAGCCAGCCTGGGGCCCTCGGGGCACGTCGAGAGCCCTGAGACGCTGCTGCTGCGGGCCACGATCGACGCCGACCTGCAGCAGGCGCTCGACGCGCTGCCGGAGTCGTTTCGCGAGGCGGTGTGGCTGCGGGACGTTGACGAATTGTCGTACCAGGAGATCGCCTCGGTGCTCGGCGTGCCGATCGGAACCGTGATGTCGCGCCTGTCGCGCGGCCGCAAGCAACTGTTTCTTCTGCTGACGGTGCAACGGCAACGTCACGGCAGCGTCTAACGATTTGAGATATGACCTGTAAAGACATCGCGGACAAGCTGGCGACGGTCGCCGAGGGCAGCGCCACGCAGGGTGATGCGGCAGTGGTGGACGAGCATGTGGCGTCATGCGACGCCTGCCGGCAGATGCTGCACGCCCAGGTGACGGCGCGCACCGTGCTGCGGGCCCGGGCGGCGCAGTTGGCGGTGACCGCCCCCCCGGGCTTGCGCACGCGCATTGCCGCGTCGGCGCGCGCCGAACGGTCCGAGGCGAAAGGCCTGCTCAGCTGGCGCGGGCGCCTGTCGGCCTTCGCCGCCGCCGCGGTACTGATGCTCTCGCTCGGTGCCGCCCTGCTGCCGGTGGTAACTGAACGGTCAACCGTGGTGCTGGCCGCGCAACTCGCGCTCGACCACCTCAAGTGCTTCATCATCGACGGCGATGCGTCCGGACCGCCCATCAGCAAGGCCGAGGCTGAAGCCATCGTTCAACGCGACCACGGGTGGAGCGCCAATGTCCCGGCCTCAACCGAGGGGCTGGAGTTACTCGCCGTGCGGCATTGCCTCTACGGCGACGGTCTCGCCGCGCATGTCCTGTATCGGGCAGAAGGGCAGCCCGTGTCGCTGTTCATCCTGCCCGGGTTGGCGCGTCCGGCGGCAGAATTGAGCGTGTTGGGACACGACGAAGTGGTGTGGAGCCACGGTGATCGCACGTACATGCTGGTGTCGGCGGCCGGAACCAAGGCTGGGCTGGCGCGCGTGGCGTCGTACCTGCAGAATGAGGCAAAATAGCATCATGGAACAGCAGGACGGCCCTCCCGAGTCTCCCGTTACGGCCACGCCCGATCCGACTGCCAGTGGTGGGGCGACGATGCGCCTGGTCGCCATTGGCGCTACGGCGGTGGCGCTGCTCGGCATCAGCATCCCGTTCGTGTGGCAGACCTCGGCCGAATCGCATCCGGTCACCACGGTGGTGGCCAATGTAACGCCGGCGGCATCGCACGACGTCGCCCCTGATGCATCGGCCGAGACCGAAGCGTGCATGGCCAACGCCAAGCCCGCGAACTTCGACTTCTCGTTGAAGGACCTTGATGGCAAGAGCGTGCCGCTGTCGTCGTACAAGGGCAAGGTCGTGCTGCTGAACTTCTGGGCCACGTGGTGCGGCCCGTGCAAGGCCGAGATCCCGGGCTTTGTCGAACTCCAGGAAAAGTACCAGAAGGATCTCGTCATCGTCGGCTTCTCGGTGGACGATCCGGCCGACAAGGCCAAGGCCTTTGCCGCCGAATACAAGATGAACTATCCCGTCCTGCTCGGCGAAGGCCGCGAGGACGTGCAGGATGCCTACGGCCCGATCTGGGGCATTCCGGCCTCCTTCCTGATCAGCAGAGACGGCAAGGTGTGCCGCAAGCATTTGGGCATTGCGCCAAAGGCC
>CAMBHC010000049.1 GCA_945866285.1 Candidatus Sulfopaludibacter sp. SbA3
CCCAGCGCGCGCGAGAGAGGGTCGAAACGAGGCACGGTCTCGCTATATAATGCCCTGTCCCGCTCAATGCAGCCTGAGCTTTCGATCGTCATCCCCGTCCACAACGAGTCGCCCAACATCAAGCCCCTCTATGAGGAGCTGACACAAACGTTGGGTCAATACGGCCGTGCCTACGAATTGCTGATCGTGGACGATGGGAGTACGGACGACACGTTCGAGCAACTCGCGGCGCTGCAGGCCCGCGACCCGCTGTTGCGGGTGATCCGCTTCCGCCGCAACTTTGGCCAGACCGCGGCGTTTGCGGCCGGCATTGCGGCCGCCCGTGGCCGGCTGGTGGTGACCTCCGACGGCGACCTCCAGAACGACCCGCGCGACATTCCGGCGATGGTCGCCCTGATCGACCAGGGCAACGACATCGTGTGCGGCTGGCGCAAGGACCGCAAGGATACGTTCATCACGAGACGCCTGCCGTCGGTGATTGCCAACAAGCTGATCTCGTGGGCCACCGGCGTGGCGCTTCACGACTACGGTTGCTCGCTGAAGGTGTTCCGCGCCGAAGTGATCAAGCCGTTGCGGCTGTACGGCGAGATGCACCGGTTTCTGCCGGCCATCGCCAGCCAGATCGGCGTGAAGATCGCCGAGATGGAAGTGAACCATCGGGCTCGGCGGGCCGGGACCACCAAGTACGGCTTGTCGCGAACCATTCGCGTCGTGCTGGACCTGGCCACGGTAAAGTTCCTCCTCGACTACTCAACCCGTCCGCTGCAGATTTTTGGCCTGCTGGGGTTCATCGCCGGCGGCCTGGGCGTGCTCATCACCGGTTGGCTGGCCTACGTGCGCCTGTTCCTGCACGAGGGCATCGCCGACCGCCCATTGCTGCTGATGGGCGTGATGATGGTCTTCATCGGCGTCCAGTTGGTGACCTTCGGCCTGCTCGCCGAGGTAATGGCGCGCACGTACTACGAATCCCAGGACAAGCCGACCTACGTGATTCGCGAGGTACGCGAGTCGCATGACGTCGCCGCGGTTGCCCGCTGATGGCCGTCCGCCCCCCGCGCGAGAACGATCCGCGGATTACGGTCATCCAGCAGGAACTGTTCAACGAGAACCGATCGAAAGCCGATAAGTACCGCGAGCTGTTCGTCGGCCGGCCCGGCACCTGGGCCCTGATCCAATACGAGCTCGTGATGGTCCTTGCCAGTTGGGTGCCAGGGGCACTGGGCCTGTTGCTGCGCTCGAAGTTGTACCCGATGCTGCTGGGGTCGGTCGGGCGCAACGTGGTGTTTGGCGTGAGCGTGACGCTGCGGCATCCCCACAAAATCCACATTGGCGACAATGTCGTGATCGACGACCTGTGCTGTCTCGATGCCAAGGGCACCGACAACCAGGGCATCCAGATCGGCAGCGGCGTATTCGTCGGCCGCAACACCATTCTCAGTTGCAAGAACGGCGACATCGTCATTGACGATCGCGCCAACATCGGTTTCAACTGCGAGATCTTCTCGGCCTCGCGGGTCCACGTCGGCAAGGACATCCTGATGGCCGCCTATACCTACCTGGTCGGCGGCGATCACCTCTACGACCGCACCGACATCCCGGTGCTGCAGCAGGGACGCACGGCCCGCGGCATCGACGTGGCTGACAACGTCTGGCTCGGCACCCACGTCGTCGTTACCGACGGTTCCACCATCGGCCGCGATGCCATCATTGGTGCCGGTGCCGTCGTCGTGGGCGACGTGCCTGAATTCGCGATCGCGACCGGCATTCCGGCAAAAGTCGTCCGCGATCGGCGCGATGGCCAGGTCCCCAGCCCCCCAGCCCCCAAGCCCCCCAGCCCCCAAGCCTGATCTATGTGCGGCATCGTGGGCATCGTCGATCGCGATCTGAGTCGCCCGGTCACCGACGGCGAACTGCAGCAGATGGTGCGCATGCTGCATCATCGTGGCCCGGATGAAGAGGGGACCATTACGCTCAGCGGCGTCGGCCTCGGCATGCGCCGGTTGGCGATTGTCGACCTGGCGACCGGGCAGCAGCCGATCCTGAACGAGACCGGTGACATCAAGATTGTCGCCAATGGCGAGATCTACAACTTCCGGGCCCTGCGCGATGAGCTCGAAGGCCATGGCCACACGTTCCGCTCGCGTCATTCCGATATCGAAGTCCTGGTCCACGCCTACGAGCAGTGGGGCGAGGATTTCCTGCCACGGCTGCGCGGCATGTTCGCGCTGGCGATCTGGGACGGCCGTACCAACACCCTGATTGCGGCGCGCGATCGCGCCGGCGAGAAGCCGCTCTATTGGACCCTGACGCCGAAGGGCCTGTTACTGGCCTCCGAGGTCAAGGCGTTACTCGTGCGCCCTGAAGTGACGCGCGAACTCGATCCGATCGCGCTCGATCAGTTCCTGACCTACGAGTACGTGCTGGCGCCGCGCACCATGATCAAGGGTGTCCACAAGGTGCCGCCGGCGCATTTCCTGCGATATCGCGACGGCGAAGTGTCGGTGCATCGCTACTGGGACGCGGCGGATGTGCCGCTGCGCGAGTGGAGTGACGCGGACGCGACCGAGGCGCTGCGCACCGCCTTGCGCCGGGCCGTCGAGGGACAGCTGATGGCCGATGTGCCACTCGGCGCCTTTCTCTCGGGTGGCATTGATTCGAGTTCGCTCGTGGCGTTCATGAGCCAGGCGACCTCGCAGCCGGTGAACAGCTTCAGCATCGGCTTCAGCGACGGCACCTACAACGAGTTGCCGTACGCGCGCGAAGTCGCCGCCCTGTTCAAGACCAACCATCGCGAACGCAGCGTGTCCCCGGCGCTCGGGGATCTCTTCGAACGCCTGGTCGTCCACTTGGACGAACCGTTTGCTGACGTCTCGATGTTCCCGACGTTCAGCGTCTCAGAGCTGGCGCGCGAACACGTGACGGTGGTCCTGTCTGGCGACGGCGGGGACGAATTGTTTGGCGGCTACGACGCCTACCAGGCCCAGGCGCTGGCGGTGAAGCTCGGGTGGTTGGGCGATGCCCTGATGCCCGCCCTGGCCGGCGTGGCGTCGGCGCTGCCGCCGACCGAGAAGAAGAAGGGTCTCGTCAACAAGGTGAAGCGCTTCAGTGCCGGTGCCACCAGTGCGCCGACCGATCTGGGGCACTACCGCTGGATGGTGTACCTGAGCGCGCGCGACAAGGCCCGCCTGTATCGTGGCGGCCTCCAGGATGCGCTGCGGGCCACCGACGTCTACGCGCCGGTCCGCGATGCGCTCGGCCGCTTCAGCCAGGACGACCTGCTCAATCGTCAGCTTTACGCCGACCTGAGCCTGTATCTCGCCGACGACATTCTCGTGAAGGTCGATCGCATGAGCATGGCGACGTCGCTCGAGACGCGCGCGCCGTTCCTGGATGGTGACTTGATGGAACTGGCTTTCTCGATGCCGGGCCACTTGAAGATTCGCAATGGCGAGCGCAAGTGGATCCTGAAGCAGGCCATGCGCGGCATCCTGCCAGACAGCATCCTGTCGCGTCGCAAGGAAGGCTTCAGCGTCCCGATGAAGAACTGGCTGCGCCGGGAGCTGCAGCCATTGATGCGCGACCTGCTGTCACCCGAGCGCGTCGCACGCCGCGGGCTGTTCGATCCCACCGTCGTCTCGGCGCTGATGGACGCGCACACCGCCGGCAGCGAGAACCACGCCCACACGCTGTTCCCGCTGATGGTCTTCGAGCGCTGGGCGATGGCGCATCTTGACCCGACGATGTAGCCTCCGGCTTTAGCCGGAGCGAGTCCGTACAAAAGAAAAGGCGCACGGTTGACCCGTGCGCCCGTGATCTCAGAAGCTTCGTTCTACTTCAGGTGCTTGCTGACCAGCTTGGTCATTTCGAACATGTTGACCGTGGCCTTGCCACCGAAGACCGGCTTCAGTGCGGCATCAGCCTTGATCATGCGCTTGTTCTTGGGGTCCTGAAGATCGTTCTTCTTGATGTAGGCCCAGAGCTTCTTGGTGACCTCGGTCCTAGGAATCGGCTTGCTGCCGACAACTTCCGCCAGAGCGGCGCTCGGCGTCACGGGCTTCATGAAGGCGGCGTTTGCCTTCCGAGCCGGCTTCTTCACGGCTTTCTTCGCGGCTTTCTTCTTCGCAGTCTTGGCCATCTGTTCTCCTATTGGGCAACTGCTCAATGACAGCGTTGCAGAGGGGAGGTTACTATAAGTTCGCGCTCTTGCCCTATGAAAAGAACGTCGCGACCAGGGCTAGTCCCTCGGCAGGCGGTAGAACGCCTCGACTTCAGCCACCTCGTTACGCAGGCGCCACTCGTCCCATCCGTGCTCTCGCGCCATGATGGCGGCGGCCCGCTCGAGGGCGTCAGTGCCGGGGTGTCCGGCCGCGCCAGCCTCGGTCCGGCGAATGACGGCGTCGCCCAGCTTGAGGGCCATTTCCCGCCGGGCGGCATAGAGGATTTCAGCGCCGAGCACCTCGCAGGAGCGGCCGAGCGGGCGGGCCAGGTCCGGCTCGTCGCGGGCCATCTGGAGCACCCGGTCATAGCCGGTGCCGTAGGTCGAGGCGATGCGGCGTAGCGTGTCGGTGCTGATGCCGTCGACGTCCCGCAGGAGGACCGCCTTCAGGAAGTTATCGACGTGGTTCATGCTGCCCCCGAGCAAGGGGGTCTCGGCTGTCCGGGACGGGGGCGGCGTGGCATGGCCCAGCGACCGGAACACCGTATCGACCGCCTGTTCGGCGGTGTGCCGCGCCGTCGTGTAGCGCACGCCGAAGACCGAGACCAGTCCGGGGAGTCCATGTCGCCCGTGGTCCACGACCTGGCTCTCCTTCAACAGGTGGACGTTGTGGCCATCGCCCGAGACCATAGGCAGGAGCCCGCGGTGAACCAACCGCACGTCGGAGGTGCTAATGCCGGCGTGCGGAAAGGCCTCGCGGGCGTCCTTCAGGAAAGCCTCGAGATCCCAGCGGGAGACCTTCAGCTGGTCGGGGGAGCCGTCGTAGGCGTCATGGCTGGTGCCGAGCATCGACACATCGCGCCATGGCACCATGAACAGGTACCGTCCGCCCGCCAGGCCGCCGCAGGCGTGGGAGTTGACCACCTTGCGGGTAATCACGTTCATGCCCCGCGACAGCCGTGGCGGCGGCGAGCCCTGTGCCGCCTGCGGCAGGTCCGTCAGCATCGACGCCGCCCACGGGCCCGCGCAGTTGACGACCACTGAGCCACGCACATCGAAGGTGTTGCCGGTCAGGCCGTCTTCGGCACGCACGCCGACCACACGGTTACCCTCGCGGATGAACCGGTTGGCCTTGACGTAGTTGGCCGCGGTCGCGCCGGCATCCACGGCGGACACCAGGAATGACAGCGTGACGCGGTCGGTGCTGTTCATCTGGTAGTCGTACCAGACGGCGCCGCCCGTCACGCCGTCGGGGGAGATGATCGGGTTGAGGCGCACGGCCTCTTCCTTCGAGATGATTTCGCTGGCCGGCAGGTGCGAGCCCGGGTCGGCCAGGCCCTCGTTGCGGTCGTGGGCCACGGCATCGTTGATGGCCAACGCGATGCGCATGGCCAACGACGAGCGCATGGGGTTCCTGGTGGTGGCCACGACGAACGGCAAGGGCCGGACGAGATGGGGCAGGATGCGGGCCAGCGCGCGGCGTTCACGGATGAACAGGCGCATTTGCTTGAAGTTCAGGCTCTGGAGCGAGCGCAGGCCGCCATGGAGCGTCTTCAGGTTGTTGAAGGAGGTGGCCGCACCGAAGTCGTCCTTGTCGATAATCGCGACCGCCAGGCCCCTTTGGGCAGCGTCCCACGCCACCGTCACGCCGTAGAAGCCGGCGCCGACCACAATCAGGTCGAATTTCGTGTCCGCCAGGCGGCGGAGGTCGCGTGTCATGAGCAGGTCATTGTACGATACAGGGTCGTGATCACTGAGATTCAACACTACTGGAACCACCGCATCCACGATTTGGAAATGACCGACGAGCCGGTCGGCACCCGTGGGTTCTTCGACGAACTCGATGACTACCGCTACGACAAACTCCGGTACTTGCCGCAATTAGTCGACTTCCCGGCCTACAAAGGGCAGCGGCTCCTTGAAGTGGGCTGCGGTATTGGCACCGACCTGGTCCGTTTCGCGGCCGGCGGCGCGCACGTCACGGGCGTCGACCTGGCCCAGACCGCCATTGACCTGGCACAGAAAAACTTTGCCCTGCACGGCCTCACTGCGGATGAACTGCGGGTGGCCAACGGCGAGGCCCTGCCTTATCCCGACGCTTCGTTCGATGTCGTCTATGGCCACGGTGTCGTTCAGTACACGGCGGACGCCGCGAAGCTGATTCGCGAGTGCCATCGCGTGCTGAAGCCGGGTGGCACCGGCATCTTCATGGTCTACAACCGCGTGTCGTGGCTGAACGCCCTGTCGAAGGTGATGAAGGTGCCGCTCGAGCACGAGGACGCGCCGGTGCTGGTGAAGTACTCGATCGCAGAGTTCAAGGCCCTGCTCGCGCCGTTTACCGAGGTGCGGATCGTGCCGGAGCGCTTCCCGGTGAAGTCGCGCCTGCACGGCGGCTGGAAGGGCCTGGCGTTCAACACTTTCTTCGTCGGCACCTTCAATGCCTTGCCGCGGTCATGGGTGCGTCCTCTCGGGTGGCACCTGATGGCCTTCTGCCGCAAAGGCTAGCGCGACGCACGGACCCCGTAAATGGAGATGGTGCCGTTGCGGAACAACAGCGGCATCAGGTCCGGCAGGCTGTCGAGTCGCTGCTCGACGCCCTCGTGCGCGTGGCGCTCGGGCGGTCCCACCAGCACGTAGTTGATTCCGGCCCGCACCGCCCGTTCGTATGCCGCCAGCGCCGGCTCGTCGAAGATCGCGCGCACTTGGGCGGAGCCTTCCTGGTATTTCTTCAGCGGCACCATCGAGATTGGCAGGCCGGCCGCCATGCGGCGCTCGGCAAACGCCGGAATGTATGCCCAGGTTTCCGAATCGCGGCTGAACGGGTCGACCTGCACCAGTTCCTCGGGCCTGGTGTTCAGTCGAATCCAGTGGAACGCCTGGCGATCGTCTGGCGTCAGTCGTAACGTCCAGGTGAAGCCCGGCGCGCCGCGGTCGTTGGTGATGTCTTGTGTGTTGTAGGCATCGATCACCGTCGTCGGCAGGCCGGCCAGGGTGAGGACAGCCAGTGCGGCCAAGGCCGTTCGCCGGTTCGGCAACGCCGCGACATGGTCGAGCTGAATGCCGGCGAGAACCGTGGCGGCCATGAACAGCACGTGGCCGACACGCCACCCGACGTAGGCGTCCTGGTAGTCGCTGATGTTGAGGAAGAAGTAGAACCCGGTGCACGCGGCCGCGAGGGCGCCCAACGCGCCGAGGTCCTGACGCTGCACCCGCAAGATGGTCGCCATGGCGGCCACCGACATCATCAGCACCGGTCCGAAACTAAGCGCGGTCACCAGCCAGAAATGCTGGCGGGCCGCGCGGTTGACGCCGAACTCGACGAGGCTGCCGGAGCTGTCGACGTAGCCGAGGGCGAGCACCAACCCGCCGGCGAGCGCCAGCGGTATGGCGCTTGCGATCGCGTGGACCAGGGACTGGCGCCAGGCCGAGTGGCGGACGACCGCGAGCGTCTCGACACACGCGGCGCCGGCAGTGAACATCACGCCGGCAAACGGGCTGATCACGATTGACAGGCCCAACAGCAGGCCCGCGACCGCCATGGCGATCGGATCAAATGCCCGCGCTCTCCGCGACACGGCGAGCAGGCCCAGCCAGCCGGCGGCATATCCCGCCGCAAGGTGCGGCTGGTAGAACAGCAGACGCGGGAGGCCGTCGATCGGAATGCCGCGGATATACCAGCGTGTAATCGAGTCGATGTCCAGGTTGGTGAGTTCACGCAGTGGGACACCGCGGATCGCAAAATCCGCCAGGGCGTAGAGCCCCTCGAAACTCGACGACACGATCACGAACGCTACGCCCGCGGCCGCCGACCAGGGCCGGACGCCGAACACGCGCACCATGCCGTACAGGAAGGCGACGAAGAACGCGTCGATACACACTGCGCGAATCAGCAGTAGTTCGTCGAGCGTCGCCCACGCGCCGGCAAAGCGATATTGCACCGCCGTCAACAGGTGTGGCATCCAGTCGTCGTGGAGCACGTCACCGTGGAGGTAGGGGTTGGCCGGCAGGAACGTGCCCTTGGCCAGTTCGGCGACCACCGCGCGCTGCCACACATGCTCAGCCGTGAAGAACGCGCGATAGAACTGGCCGCCGGCGGTGATCTCGCCGACGTGGGCGAACGGCAGGCCGACGATGACCGGCACGAGCATCAGCAGCGCCGCCAGGGCCACACGATCGCCGGGCGTGGTCGCGGGCAGGCGCCAGCGCCCTTGCAGGCGCCGCGCCGGCAGGATGATCGCGGCGACCAGCAACGGCGCGGACAGCACCACCCAGATTCCTCGTCCACCGGCGGCCCACACCCCGGTCAGTGCGAGGCTGGCCAACGCCTGGCCCAGCATCGGGCCAAAGGCCAACGGGATGAGCCACCCAAGTGCCGGGCCTGCGACGGCCCTGGCGATGGCGATGCCTGGCAGGACGAAAGCCAGCTGCACGCTGACGCCAAACAACAGGGCCACGGGTGTAGCCACCGCCGCCAGGAGGGCGAGGTAGCCGAACGCGGTAATTGTCACGCCCGCTCGTGCGGCCAGCCTTCGATTCATCAACATTGCGACGCGCGACTGAATCACTTGTTTACGGCCCCGGGCCAGCCTTGGCGCACGTGGTAGAGGCGGATGCCGTCGCTCTCGGCAACCAATTGCAAGTCTGGCCGGGCGTCCACGGCGGCCAGGGCGGCGTCGCCCAGCCGCTGCGCAAACGCCGCGACGTGAACGGTCACGTGCGTGACCTTGAGTGCCTTCAGCACCGTCATCGCTTCGTCGCCAGGAAACGTCTCCAGGTGCCGCGCCCGTTCGACATAGGTGGCCGGCTCAAAACCGCTGTAGCCATTGACGAGTGGCGCGAAGTAGCGCGTGTTGTTCAGGACGTACGGCCCGTTGCCATTGGCGCGTGGTCCCGAATAGAACGGAAACTCGGCCAACACCACCGGAGAGGTTGCGGCGAGCCGGTCGTAGATGGCGGGCACGCCCGGGAAATAGGTGAATCCCACCGGCACGCGCAGGGCTTCAGCCGTGACCAGCAGAGCCAGAAGCACCATGACCGGCCGGTGCCACCGCGCCAGCCAGCCCTGCCGCTCGATGACCGCCGCGCCGAAGCCGCCGAGGATCGCGACGGCCACCAGGCCGAGCCAGCCCCAGCGGACGGCCGCGCGCATCCCGCTCAGCAACGGCAGGTGGGTGTGGAGAAAGCCATACCCCGGAAACGCCGGGCCAAAGGAGAAGCAGACGCCGACCACACCGAACGCCGCCGCCATACGAGCCCGGGGATCGCGCCACGCGAGTCCAGAGCCCACGGCCACGGCCGCCAGCACCACGCCGATGACGCCCGGAAATAGCGCCGCGTTGCCGTTGACAAAGGGGTGGCTCCACCACTCATGAACCCGCGCGCCGGTCGCCAGGTAGTCCTGCCAACGCGCGGAGTATCGCGCGACCTCATCGAGGGATCGAACCAGTCCCTGGCCGGTCCGCACCTGGTAGTACGGCCACAGAAACGGCGCGACCGCGAGGGTGCCGGCCACGCCGGCCAGGCCCAGGCTCGCCAGCGTCGGTCGCCGGTCGCGCGGCAGCCACTCGTGCCATCGCACCGCCGCTGCGATCACGAGCGCGAAGGTCGAGAACACCAGGAAGTAGTTCGAGCAGAGCGATTGCAGCGCGAATGTCGCGGCCAGCAGCCACCGGTCGCGGGGGGCATTGCGCGTCAGCACCCGGTCCAGCGCGTAGAGCATGATCGGAAAGAACTCCGCATGCTGCGCCTGCAGGTGGGGAAAGCGCATCAGGACATGCGCATTGAAGCCGTAGAGCATGCCGGCGACCACGCCGGCACTCCGGCTGCCGGTCCACCTGGTCATCACCAGGCACATGGCCAATCCTGACGCGCCCAGCCCGGCCAGGAACAGCACATTGTGGACGAGGACGGGCCCCGCGCCGGCCCATAGCAGGGGAGCGCCCATCACGCTGGGCACGAACATGTGCTCGGAGTAGGCGAGGGTGTGAAGCTCGGGATAGAAGATCGGTGCTGCGAACAGACGCCACGGCGCCAGCGCCAGGATGTGTGCGGTCCAGGCGACGACCCACGTATTCAGCGCCGCATCGTCATTGTCCAGGCGCGAGAGATGCGACAGGTCGCTGACGAGTGGCCAGGAGTGCGCTGCGGCCAGGAGTGCGAACAGGCTGAACGCGAGCAGGCGGTGTCGGTGAACGTTCACGCTCGCCGTCGTGCGGTAGCTATGCCGGCGCGTGGACCTGAGGCGCGGAGCCGCGGCGCTTTGCCATCGACGCGCGCACGAGGAAGCGCGCGTAGGGCATGACCTGCTTGATGGCGGCCACGTTCATCTGGCACGGGCTCAGGCAGGTCGGGCACTTGTGATCGCGAATCTCGCGGCGATGCGCCTGCGAGGTCTCGCGGAAGTAGATGCCTTCCGCATCTTCCTGCGTCACGTTGCCCATGATCTCGCTGAGTTCGCAGAAGAACAGGTCGCCGTTCGGGTTCAACATGACACCCTGCGTCTGGAACGGGCAGGGCGCGGTGCGGTGATAGCCATTGGCGATCATGTCCGCGTAGTGCATATAGATGTAGTTCTGGCCGTCGAGCAGCGGGTCCTGCCGCACCCGGTCCATGAAGAACTTGCGCATCGTCTGCTCTTCGGCACCGATCGGCTTCAGGCCGGCCTCGAGCTCGCTGTTGCCGAGCATGGCGTCGGTGAACCGCACCATGTTGAAGACGATGTCGAGCTTTTCTTTCTTCGCCCACGCCAGGATGTTGTCGGCGTCGTCGAGGTTCTTGGAGAAGATGGTCGAGGAAATCCCGAAGTTGAACTTGTTCGTCTTCTGCAGTTCCTGCATGGCGGCAATGGTCTTGCCGGCCTTCTCGAACGCGTTGCGGACGTTGCGCACCGAGCCGTGCATCTCGTTGACGCCGTCAATCGACACGCGCATGGAGAAGATGATGTTGCGCTCGTTGCACAACTGGACCACCTTGGTCAGCATCGGGATGGCGCGGTGGTGGGTAATGCCGGTGGTGTTGAGCGTCAGTTTGCGGAGCTTGGGAAACTTGTCGATCATGACGCGACAAATCTCGACCATGTCGTTGCGCGTGGTGGGTTCGCCGCCCGACAGTGAGGCGTTCTCGATGTCCTTCCACAGCGGCGAGCTGAACGCTGTTTCGATCTGCTCCAGCGTCATGTCTTCCTTGCGGTTGCCGCGCGTCCAGTTGCTGCACATCTCGCAGCGGGCGTCGCACACAAACGTGCAGTGGAAGATGAAGACGGTGGGGTGGAGGGGCGTGTATTTCGCCACTATGCCGCGCACGAGGTCGCGGGGGGCACTCATCGCCGCTTTGGCAAGATACTTCGCTGCGTAAACCTGAGCCATGCTAAGTACAAGATTCTACAGGATTTCGACCCAGTCTCGGCAGACTTGCACGGCGACGGCTGAAGCCGTCGCCCTCCAGACGCGCGGAGAGCGACCCTCCAGACGCGCGGAGAGCGACGGCTTTAGCCGTCGCTTTGGCGGCCTCCGAACGTTCGGAGAGCGACGGCTTTAGCCGTCGCTTTGGCGGCGCCTGAGCCACAACCACAGTCCAGGCAGGTTACCGGCGAGTCCGGTC
>CAMBHC010000050.1 GCA_945866285.1 Candidatus Sulfopaludibacter sp. SbA3
GGCATTGGTGTCCAGATGGAGTCGTTCGGTGACAGTACGAGCGCGATGGACTTGAATTCAGCTCCGGCAGTCACCGCGGCTGAATAAGATTTAGCCACAGCGGACACAGAGAACACAGAGAAGGTCTTTCTAAACGCCGGTACTGCTGACCAGCGGATTGGCATTTTGAAAGATTGGCTCTAAGTCCTCTGTGTCCTCTGTGGCAAATGTTCTTTGTTGGTAAACGCATATGAAGAGAATCGCCACCGTTATCGCCATCATTGGTCTCGTCGCCTCGCTGCAGGCGGCCTCCACGGCGCCGATTGCCGACGCCGCCATGGCGAAGGATGCTGCGGCCGTGAAGAAGCTGCTGAAGGACGGCGTCGACGTCAACGCCGCGCAGGGCGACGGCATGACGGCGCTGCACTGGGCGGCGCTTAACGGCGATGCCGAACTGGCGTCGATGCTGCTCTACGCGGGCGCCAACGTCGGCGCCAAGACGCGCCTCGGCGGTTACACGCCGCTCCACCTGGCGGCGCAGATTGGCAACTCTTCCGTGATCGCTCCGCTGATTGCTGCGGGTGCGGCGGTCGCGGTTGCCTCGACCACGGGCGCCACGGCCCTGATGCAGGCGGCGCACGCCGGCAGCACCGAATCGGTCCGCATGCTGATCGAGAACGGCGCCGACCTGAACGCCAAGGAAACCGCCAACGGCCAGACCGCCATGATGTTCGCGGCGGCTGCGGATCGTGTCGACGTGGTCAAGATGCTGCTGGCGCGCGGCGCCGATGTCAGCATCACCTCGCGCGTGGAAGACTTCGCGGCGCTGACCATGGGGCCCGAGGTGGACCAGAACGGCGTGCCCCGGCCGGTGCAGGCGCAAGGACTGGGTCCGAACGTGCCTGGCGTCACTCGCGGCTTCAACTACAACGAGCTCATCGGCAAACACGGTGGTCTCGCGGCGCTGCACTTCGCCGCCCGCCAGGGCGCGCTCAGCACCGTCGAGGCGCTCGTCAAGGGCGGCGCGGCCATCAACCAGCGCGGTGCCGGCGATCAGACCACGCCCCTGCTCGTGGCCGCCATCAACGGCCACTTCGACACGGTCAGCTACCTGCTCGACAACGCCGCCAACCCCAACCTGGCGAGCGAAGGCGGCGTGACGCCGCTCTATGCCGTGATCAACGTGCAGTGGCAGCCGCGCTCGTTCTATCCGCAGCCGCGCGCCTACCTGCAGCAGAAGATCGGCTACCTCGAGCTGATGACCAAGCTGCTCGACAAGGGCGCCGACGCGAACGCGCGCACCAACCGCAACACCTGGTTCACCCAGTACAACTTCGACCTGCTGCGCACGGACGATTCCGGCGCCAGCCCGTTCTGGCGCGCAGCCTATGCCAGCGACATCGCCGCGATGAAGCTGTTGATTGAGCGCGGCGGCGATCCGAACATCGCCACCATGAAGCCCGCGGGTGGCCGCGACTTTCAGGGCGGCACCCGCAGTGGTGATGTCAACGCCGCGCCCCAGCGTCCCATCCTTCCGGTGGGCGCGCCCGGCACGCCGCCGCTGGTGGCCGCCGCTGGCGCCGGCTACAGCGAAGGCTTCGCCGGCAACGCGCACCGCTTCGCGCCGACCGGCATGATGGCCGCGGTGAAGTACCTGGTTGAAGAAGTCGGCGTCGACGTCAACGCCGAAGACGAAGACGGCAGCACCGCCATCCACAATGCCGCCTCACGCGGCGACAACGAGATGATCCTGTATCTGGCCTCAAAAGGCGCCGACGCGAAGATCGTCAACCGCCGCGGCCAGACCACGGTCGACATGGCCAATGGCCCGGTGCAGCGCACGCAGCCGTATCCTGAGACCATCAAGCTGCTCGAGAGTCTCGGCGCCAAGAACAACCATAAGTGCGTGTCCTGCTAGGCACCGGTAACTAAGGCCGGTCGCCGACATCTGACAGACTATGCGGATGCGAATTGCGCTCGGACTCGGGACTGCTGTGCTCGGCGTCGCCTCATGCGTCGCCGTACTTTCGGCCCAGGCCCCTGCCCGGCGTCCCGGCGTGGCCGAGCTGGCGGTGTCGCCGGCGACGGTGGACGTCCAGCCTGGCGGCTCTGCCCGCGTGGCCATCAGCGTCCGGCTGCCCGAGGGGTTCCACATGAACTCCGACCAGCCGCGCGACCCGAATCTCATCCCCATTACCGTCTCCATGGAGGCCGTCCCGACCGTGGCCTCGGCCCAGGTGGCGTTCCCCGAGGCGGTTGACCTCAAGCAGGAAGGCGAGCCCGTCCCGCTGCGTGTGTTCGAGCGCGAGTTTGCGATCGGCGTGCAGTTCGCCGTCGCCGCCGACGCGGCCACCGGGGTGCATCGCGTGCCGCTGCGCGTGCGCTATCAAGCGTGCGATGAGAAGCAGTGCTACTTGCCCATCACGGCGCCGCTCGAGGCGAGCCTCACGGTGTCGGCGATGGCGGCGCCTGATACGCCGCCGGCCGCGATCGCGTCCCTGAGCTTTGCCAAGGCCGCCGCCGTGCCGATCGTGGCCCCCAGGCCCGTCGCCGCGCCTGCCGCCGCCACCACGCCGACTGATGCCATGGTCATGCTCGATGGCTTCGAGGTTCGCGGCACCGACGGTGGCTACCTGGCGGCCGCCGCCTTCACCAAGTTCGTCCAGGATGCGAAGGCCGGGGTAGCGCAGAAGGGCTTGTTCGAGGGCCGTGGCCCGCTGGCCATCTTGCTGATCGTGTTCCTTGGCGGCCTGGCTTTGAACCTCACGCCGTGCGTGCTGCCGATGATTCCCGTGAACCTCGCGATCATCGGCGCGGGCTCGCAAGGCGGCTCGCGCTCACGTGGCCTGCTGCTCGGCAGCGTCTACGGCGCGGCCATGGCCGTGGTCTACGGCGTGCTGGGACTGATCGTGATCCTGTCGGCGCAAACGTTCGGCACCATCAATGCGTCGCCGTGGTTCAACCTGGGGATTGCCGTGCTCTTCGTCGCGCTGGCGCTGGCCATGTTCGACGTGTTTGAGATCGACTTCTCCAAGTACTCCGCCAATGTCGGCACTGGTTCGAGCCGCGGCTCGGTGATGCTGGCGTTCAGCATGGGCGGTGTCGCCGCGCTGCTGGCCGGCGCGTGCGTCGCGCCGGTCGTGATCCAGGTGGTGTTGTTCTCGACCAATCTCTACTCGGCCGGTACCACGGCGGCGCTGGCGCTGCCGTTCGTGTTGGGACTCGGCATGGCCGCGCCCTGGCCGTTTGCCGGCGCCGGCATCAGCGCGCTGCCCAAGCCGGGCGCGTGGATGGTGCGGGTGAAGCAAGGCTTCGGCGTCGTCATCCTGCTGACCTCGGCCTACTACGCCTACACCGCGTATGGCATCTTCCGCGATCGCAACGTTGACCCGGCGCAGGTCGCGTCGAGTGTCGATGAGTTGCTCAAGGAAGGCTGGCATGCCGACCTCGCTGAGGGCTTGGCTGTCGCGAAGCGCGAGAACAAGCCCGTGCTGATCGACATGTGGGCCACGTGGTGCAAGAACTGCCTGACCATGGACAAGACGACGCTGGTCGACCCGTCGGTGAAGACGGCGCTCGACGGCTTTGTGAAGATCAAGTTCCAGGCGGAAGTGCCGGACGAATCGCCGGCCAGGGAAGTGATGCAGCGATTTGGCGCGGTGGGCCTGCCCACCTATGTGGTGTTGACCCCCAAGAGCCAGGAGTCCCGATGATGATGACGACAAAGGTAGTTGTGGTGGCCGTGATGTTGTTGGCCGCGGTGTCCGTGCGTGGCGAACAGGCCGTTGGTACTGCCGCGCCGGCATTTTCCCTGAAAGACCTCAAAGGGGCCGACGTCACCATGGCGCAGCAGCGCGGCAAGGTGATCCTGATGAATTTCTGGGCGACCTGGTGCGGCCCCTGCAAGGCCGAAATGCCGATCCTGATGAAGTTGCAGAAGGTGCACGGACCGGCGGGGTTCGTGGTGCTGGGCGTGTCGATGGACGAAGAAGGCGCCAGCGTCATCACGCCGTGGCTGCAGAAGACCAAGTTCGTCGTTGACGGCGCGCCGACGCCGATGAACTTCCCGATCCTGGTCGGTACGCCGCAAATGGCGACTGCTTATGGCGAGATCGAAGCGCTGCCGGCGACGTTCATCATCGATCGCCAGGGCAAGGTCGTGCAGCGGATCGACGGTCCGATCGAGTTCAAGGACATCGACCGGACCGTGAAGCCGCTGCTCGCCGCAAAGTAGAGGCGGGCCGTAGAGGCGGGTCTTTAGACCCGCCTTCAATCGTTACCGGCCGGCCGCCTTCTTGCCGACTTCGATCGCCTTGAAGCCGGGGTCGCCCCAGTTCATCACGAACACGCTGAAGCCCTGCTTCATGCGCATCTCGATGTCGGTGGCGTTGGCGGGGTAGCCGCACGCCACTTTGAATTCCTTGCACGCCGCCAGCACCGTCTGAATCGACGCTTCCCACGCGGCTTCGTCGAGCTTGCGCGTGCCGTCAGGCTGCACCGTGCTGAACAGGCCGCGCAGTGTGCCGGCGCCGGGCCACAGCACGCCGATGCCCTTGACCGCGGCAATCTCGCGCACCTTCGCCAGGCCTTCCTTGCTTTCGATGATCGTCCAGTTGACGAGCTCGCCGTTCGGGTTGAGCGGCCACAGGTCGGCCTTGGCCTTGTAGTCCTTCTCGCTCATGCCCCACAGCGCCGGCGCCTGGCCCACGTCTTCGGAGCGCGTGCCGCCATTGGCCTTGAAGCGCATGGCATCGATGCCGGCCTTCGCCTCGGCGGCGCTTTCGACCGACACGAACATGATGCCGCTCACGCCGACGTTGAGCTGCTGGCCGATGCTGACCGCGGCGGCCTTGGGGTCGGGCGCGATCTCGTGCATCTTCACGACGAGCGGGTGGGTGAACATCCCGTTTGGCGACTTCAGGAACGAACCCGAACCTGACATCCCCTTCACGAACGCCATGAACGGCGGCAGCCCGCGTTCCATGCCGCCCTCCATCGTCCCGTCGAAGATGAAGTCGGTGTTCTTGTTGGCCAGCGCCTCGGCGGCCAGCTGGTCGGCCGTCTTGGCTGGCGTGGCGTCAGCCGGGGGCGCCGCCGGACGCGACGCGCCGCCAGGCATGGCGCCACCAGGACCGCCGGCGCCCATCCGCCGGTTGGCTGGGGCATAGAGGCCAAACACCGGCTTCTTCTGCGACAGCAGTTCAATCATGGGGTTCAGCCGCTTGGGGGCCTGGCCAACGACCAGGGTTCCCGCGGCCACCGTAGCAACCAGAGCAATCACGATACGTGCACGCATGTTCTTCTCCAGTCGGGATTATAAGCCTGACGTAACATCTTGACCATGACCAGATGGCGCCTAGTCGTCCTCGGGGCGGTGCTGACCCTGACCACTGCATCAGCGCACCAGGCCTCGTCGCAACCCACCTTCCGCTCCAGTGTTGACCTCGTCACCATCGACGTGGTCGCGACGACCGCCAGTGGCGCCCCGGTCCCCAGCCTGAAGGCCGAGGACTTCGAGATCTTCGAAGATGGCGTTGCTCAGAAGGTGCAGACGTTTCAGTTCGTCGACCTCGCCAGCACGTCGGCCATCCGGCCGCTGCCGCCAGGAATTGCCTCGAACGAAGTCGAGCCCGGTGGCTTGTTTGTCGTCGTGATCGACGAACTCGGTCTGCAGGTGGACGACATTGCCCAGGCCAGGCGCGTCGCGGAGAAGTTCTTCAAGGAGACGCTGCTCCCGAACGACTACGTCGCGATCATTCGCTCCGGCGCGGCGTCAGGATTCTTCCTGACCAGCGATCGCACACTCGCGCTGAATACCATTCCGAAGGCGAGGGGCCTGCGAGAGCGAAACTTGGGACTGGAGACACCTGGCGGTGCGGCGACCACCACGGGAGCGCCGCCTCCTGACATCGCCGCGAGCCTGGCCGAGCTCGACTCCGAGATCGAGGTCTTCGGCCCGGGCCAGAACGGCCGCCAGAGCTTCAAGGTGCTCTTCGGCGTCGTTGACCAGTTGCGCCGCATTCCAGCGCGCCGTAAGGCGTTGCTATGGTTCAGCCGTGGTGGTGACTTGCCGGCGAATTACTTTGAGGCGGCAGAACGCCCAAGGGGCACGGACGACGACGAGCTGTCGACGCTGGTGGATGCGGCCCGCGCCGCTAACGTCGCCATCTACAGCATCGATCCGCGCGGCATTCAAACGCCAGGCGCCGAGGTCGGCCGTGACGGGCAACCCTTTGACACCACGGTCGTGCGCGACCTGGCCGGTCTCACGGGCGGTCGTGCGTTGCTCGGCAATGACTCCAATGGCGCGCTGGCCAGGGTGGCCGCCGAAAACCGGGCCTACTACTTGATCGGTTACGCGCCAGCGGCTTCGTCTGCGACCAACCGTGCGCGAAAGCTGTCGGTGAAGACGCGCGCACCGGGCGTGTCGCTGCTGCATCGGCGCGTCTACCTGCCCTCCGCGGAAGTTCGAACTTCGTCATTAAGCCTCGTGGAATCGGCGCTGCCGGTCTCAGATCTGCCGATCGCCCTGGCGCCGTCGGCGGTTGCCGGTGAAGGCAATCGCCGCGGCATCATCGTGCCGTTTGAGATTGGCAATGGCCTGAAGGACGGCGTCGGCGTGACCTACACGGTGGTGGCTCTTGACCCGGCCGGTGCGATTGGCGCGCGGGCCATTGGTACCATTCAGGCGAAGGGCGGGCATGCGATCGGCGAGGTCCGTCTGGCCGTTGACGCGAAGATCTACCAGGTGCGCGTCGCCGCCAAGGTGAACGATGCGGCCGCTGCCGAGGGCCTGGCCTTCGCGACCGTGCAAGTCCCCACCGGCAAGTCAAAGGTGGCGCAGTGCTCGGGATTCGTCTTCGAGCAAGCCGGTGAGCGCGCCGCCCTCCGCCAGTTTGCGCGCGGCGAGCCCATCACCATTTCGACGATGATCTCGGCCGAGAAGCTCAAGGAACGAGCCATCACTTTTGGCCTGGCCTCGGCTGGCGGTCCGGTGGAACGCAGCTGGCCGGTGCAACTGGGCCGGCCGCTCGCCAACGGCCTGTGGCGCGTGGCGTTGAGCCTGAAGCCGCCCTTGCCTGGCGGACAGGGCGAAATTCGAGTCATGGAAGACGGCCTGCTGCTCGACGAGAGCTGCCGTACCGAGTTCGTCCTGAAGTAGGCGGATGGCCCACTCCGTCATCACCGTCGAGCGCATTCGCAAGACCTACGGGTCGACCGTCGCGGTCGACGAGGTGTCGTTCGACGTCCACGAGGGCGAGATTTTTGGCCTGATCGGCCCGAACGGCGCCGGCAAGACCACCACCATGGAGTGCGTCGAGGGCATCCGCCAGCCCGATCGGGGCACCATCTCGGTGCTGGGCCTGGATCCCTTTCGCGACGTCTACCAGTTGCAGGAGCGCATCGGCGTGCAACTGCAGCAGGCGCACCTGCAGAAGCGCATCAAGGTATGGGAGGCGGTCCACTTGTGGGCGTCGCTCTACCAGAAGCCGGTCAGCGACGGCGATCGCCTGCTCGAACAGCTCGGCCTCACCGACAAGCGCAACGCCTGGTTCATGACCCTGTCGGGGGGCCAGCAGCAGCGGCTGTTCATTGCCCTGGCCCTCGTCAACGATCCCCAGGTGGTCTTTCTTGATGAACTGACGACGGGGCTCGATCCGCAGGCGCGGCGGGCGATCTGGGAACTGGTCCGCGGCATCCGCGCGCGTGGCAAGACCGTGTTCATGACCACCCACCTGATGGAAGAAGCCGAGCGGCTGTGCGATCGCGTGGCCATTATCGAGCACGGCCGCATCATCGATGTCGACACGCCGCAGCGCCTCGTGGCCCGGCATTGCCCGGGGCGAACGGTCCTGCTTGAAACCCAGGCGCCTGAGGCCGAGGCCCGCTTTCACGCGCTGTCGAATGTGGACGAGGTGGTGCGCGCCGACACGCACTTCACGGTCCGCGGCCATGGCGACGGCTTTGTCACTGACGTGATCCAGTGCCTGGCCGAGCACCAGATTCGGGTCAGCGATTTCCGCACGGAACTGCCCACGCTCGAGGACGTGTTCCTCAAGCTCACCGGTCACTCGATCAGGGACTGACCCATGCTGCGAGGGCTGCTGCAACTGACCTGGCTGGAGATCAAGATCTTCATGCGCGAACCCCTCGGGGCGATCGGCACGATCGTGATCCCGGTGGTGGTGTTCTTGTTGATGGGGCGCGGCATGGGCCGGGCCACGTCGCCTCAGGCCGGGCTGTTCCTGCGGTCCGGCTTGCCGGTGCTGGTGTCGATCCTGATCGCGACGAGCGCGGTGTTGTCGCTCGTCACCATCATCTCCATTTATCGCGAGGGCGGCATCCTGAAGCGCCTGCGCGCCACGCCGCTGCGTCCGCAGACTATCCTGACCGCGCATGTGCTGGTCAAGCTGCTGCTCACGGCCATCACCCTGACCCTGATGGTGTTGGCTGGGCGCCGCTACTACCCGGTCGGCGTCGAGGTGCCGATCGTGTCGTTCACGCTGGCGCTGCTGGTGAGCACGCTGGCGATTCTGTCGATGGGATTTGTGATTGCCAGCGTCGTGCCGACTGCACGCTTCGCCCAGCCGATTGGCGCGGTGCTGTTCTACCCGATGATCGCGCTGTCAGGACTGTTCACGCCGGTTGAGGCGTTGCCGCAGGGCTTGCGGCTGCTCGCACGGCTGTTGCCGATGACCTACGTCGTGTCGCTGCTGCAGGGCATCCTGGCCGGCGCCTCATGGTGGGCGCACCTCGGCGATGTCGCGGCCCTGGCGCTGGTGTTCGCCGTGTGCACGGCGGTCTCAGCGAAAATCTTCCGCTGGGAGTAGGCCCGACCCTGGAAAGTGTGTAGAGGAAGTCGCGCAGGAGAGTGTCCACGCCAGCCATAGACGGCTGGCGTGAACGATCCGTTGGTGCCGCTTATTACTTACGGCGGTTGTAGGTCACGTGCGTGACGCCCGTGATCTTGTTGTCCTTATCGAGGCGGATGTACTCGGTGCTGATCGTGCTGAGGTCCTCCGACAGGGTGTTGATCACCACCTGGTAGACCACGCCGTCGCGCTTGTTCAGCACGCGGATGCTCTTGGGCGTGATGATCTCAACGGCCGTCTCCGAACCGGGCTGGCCGGTGACCGCACGGAACACGCCGTCGAACATCGTGACGTAGCTCCAGTCGTTCTTGGGATCGCTGGGGTTGCTCACGACGAGCTTATTGCCGCCCTTCTCGTACGCCGAGTAGGTCATCACGTTGTTGGGATTGGTCGAGTTGTCCCAAATACCAACGCGCGCGGTGCGCGGGTCGGTCTTGTCTTCAACCTTGGGCTTGGCCCCGGCCTGGCCCTGGGCAAAGCTCGGGCTGGCGGAGACGAGTGCGGCGGCGAAAATGGCAGTGCAAGCGAGCAGATTTCGGTAAGTCATCGATTCAATCCTCGTGGAAACTTCGGTAGTAAACAAGAGTGGTCAGGATACTCAATGCGGGGGGGCAAAGGCCAGCGGAAGCCCTCCGATGCGCAATCGCGCCTGCGGCTGTCCAATTGCTCACTCAGGGCACTCGACCTGTTCAGATGGCTTGCCACGAGTGAGTCGAGTGGTGGAGGCGGCGGGAGTTGAATCATCGCGCTAAACGTAGGTGTAGCCACTAGTTACGGTATCGATGGGAGAGGCCTGACGACCGGCCCCTCGCCTCGGCGGCATCAGCGCTGGGGTTCGGTGGCGCTGTTCAGATTTGCCAGTTACATCATCCTCCTGCAAAACAACGTGTGGCAATACGCGCCGAGCCCGGACGGCCAGCATCGGGAGCGGCGCACTCGGCCGTCAGCACATCCCCGATCGGCGCGAGCAGCCGCCGATTTCAGACCCTCAGGTGACCTACTTTCTGTGCGGCGTACTGGCCCACTTTCGGAAGATGTCCACGCGCACGGATCACTCACATTCCGCAGACATCGTGGGGGAGATGCGGCGCCCTCATCGCACGCTCGTCCGGCTAGTTCGGCGCTATGATTTCACCGAGGAGAGAATACGATGGCAACTACGGCGGATGCAGAGGTCGTCTTACGGCTATTCGACCTACGGCGTGAAGAGACATTACGCAAGGCCCGTCACTTCATGGTGTTTGCGTTTCACCCCAAGACACACGAGGAACTGAGGGCGGTCTCGCGAGACGTCACGGCCTCAGAGAATGCGTGGTGGCGACAGACGTTGAGCTACTGGGAGATGGCCGCGTCTTTGGTACTGCGGGGCGCCGTGGATGCTGAGTTGTTTCTCGACTCCAATGGTGAGGGCATCGTGCTGTATGCCAAGTTTCACCACTTTCATGCGCAGACAGAGAAAGAGTCTGGCAGCCTGTTTATGCCGAAGACCGCTGCGCTCATTGCGCAATATCCGTCCGCGCAAGCGCTGCATGCGCGATTCCTGGCAATGTTTGGCCCCAAGGGGTAAGCGTCAAAGGCCGTGGTGGGGTGGTGGCTCTGTGCCGGCGTCGCGGCTCTCGTCGCGATGCTGTATGTCTGGCCGACGTGCGGTGCGCGGTGGCGCCCGTGAGGGCTGGAGACGCGTGGCAACGACGCCATTCAGAGATGGCTGGCGTCGGAACAGTCGGTCGCCCCATGCGTGCCGCAGTGCCCCTCCACGATGCCGGCGGCAAGGCCCGTCCTCCGTGGCCGCCAGACTCCGCGGTGTGTTCTGTGTTTTCGGAGTGCCAGCAATATCGATATCAACTCCGAGAGATCTGGGATGCGTCCAAGCCACTCGTCCTCTGGGTGCTGATGAACCCCAGCGTGGCGTGCACCGGTTACGCCGATCCCACCCTGCGAAAAACGGGGACGTTTGCCCGCGCGTGGGGCTACGGTGGGCAACTGGTCGGCAACGTTCACGCCTACCGCGCCACGGACAAAAGACGGTTGCTTGCGGTGGCCGATCCTGTCGGTCCCACGAATGACCGGCTGATTCTAGAGATGGCGGCGGAGGTGACCACGATCGTGCTGGCCTACGGCCAACCGCCGAAGGCCCTCAGGGCCCGAGGGGCGGCAGTCGTCGCCCTGCTGCGCGATCATCCAGGACTCTGTCATCTTCGGCTCTCTCAAGATGGCACGCCGGTCCACCCCCTGTACCTGCCCGCCACTCTCCGCCCCACCCCCCACCATGTGAACCCATGATGCAGTAGTCGTGGCGTGGAATCATCAAGTTGTTCACGAGGTGGAAGCCGTGTACTCGGTGTCCACCGTTTGACGCTGCTCTTCAAAGGCCACCGTTCGCCACAGCGCCGACTGCAGCACTTCGCGCAAGTCCTTCGCCACGCGCTTCCAGCTGTAGTGCTTTTCGGCGAGCAAGCGGCCGTAGCGGCCCATGACCGCGGCCTTTTCCGGCTGGTCGAGAAGGTGATTGATCGCGGCGGCGAACGCCGCCGGCTCCTTGTGTTTCTTGATCAGCAGGCCGTTGTAGCCGTCTTCCATCACTTCGGCATTGCCGCCGCGCCTGGTGGTGATAATGGGCAGGCCCGACGCCATCGCCTCGTAATGGACACGCGCCAGCGGTTCGTGCCATTGCGAGGCGCAGACGAACATGTCGGCCG
>CAMBHC010000051.1 GCA_945866285.1 Candidatus Sulfopaludibacter sp. SbA3
AGCAGGTCGCTGCGCTTCCCCGCGACCACCAGCCGCGCCTGGGCGCTGTCGTCCAGGACGCTGGTCACGCGCCCCACCAGTTCGCCGCCCTCGGTGACCACCTCGCACCCAATCAGGTCGCGATGGAAAAACTCTCCCTCTGGCAGTAACTTGTCGGCGACTTCCTCGGTGCGCAACTCCTGGTTGGCCAGCAGCTCCGCGTCGTTCATCGAGCCGATGCCCGAGAACATGATTATCGGGCGGCCCTGATGCATCCGCATCGAGACCACTTCGATCACGACCGGCGTACCTGCACGCCGCCGTGTCCACAACTGCGCCCCTTTGCGAAACCGCTCCTCCGTGAAGTCAGTCTCGGGGTTGACGATCACCTCGCCGCGATTGCCGTGCGTCCTGGCAATGACGCCCACGAGGATCCCGTTGTCCCAGTTCACGGGGACCTGCTAGCTGCGGCCGGTTTGGTCGCGAATGTCGAGGCTCACGCGCTGGTCGTCCGCCTCGGCGGCGGTGGCCAGCAACGTGCGCAACGCGGCCGCGGTACGTCCCTGCCGGCCGATCACGCGGCCGAGATCACCCGAGGCAACCTGCAGTTCGTAGACCGTCGTGCCGCGACGCTCCGATTCCCGCACGCTGACGACCTCCGGCTGGTCGGCCAGGGCTTTCGCGACGGTTTCGATGAGTCCCTTGAGGTCCGCCACGGCGTCCCTTAAACGGTCGGGGCGGCAGCCGGCGCCGGCACCCGCTCAACGACGATGCCGCGGTCGCGAGTCATGTGCTTGGCCATCAGGGTGCGCACGGAATCGGACGGGCGGGCGCCAACCTTGACCCAGTACTCGACGCGTTCCTTGTTGATCTCGAACACGGCCGGCTTGGTGCGCGGGTTGTAGAATCCGAGCACGTCGATGTACTGGCCTTCCTTCTTCGAGCGGGCTTCCGAGACCACGATCCGGAAAAACGGGCGCTTCTTCGAACCGGTACGACGCATGCGAATCGACAACATCTTGAACTCTCTGCCTGCGGCACAACGTGGCCGCGCTTCTGGTTAACCAAGGCGCACGCAGTGCGCCCACTTACTCTTACCGCATCAAGCTAAACGGGCTCTTCCTTTTTTTCTTCTTCGGTGCTGCAGCAATGGGCTCGCCCGTCATCTGTCCCACCATCTTCAGCATCCGCTGCATTTCCACGAACTGCTTCAGCACACGATTCACGTCCTCAACCGTCGTGCCGCTGCCCTTCGCGATGCGCTTGCGGCGGCTCCCATCGAGGATATCCGCCGACTTCCGCTCGGCGGGCGTCATCGAATTGATGATCGCCTCGATTCGCCCGAGCTGCTTCTCGTCCGGCTTCTGGCCGGCCAGTTCCTTCATGCCGCCCATGCCGGGCAGCATGCCCATGATCTTCTCGAGCGGGCCCATCCGCTTCAGCATGCGGAGCTGATCGCGGAAGTCTTCCAGCGTGAACCCGCCCTTGCGGATCTTGGCTTCCAGCTTCTCGGCGGCGCCCTGGTCGATGACCTCTTCGGCCTTCTCGATCAGCGACAGCACGTCGCCCATGCCCAGCATGCGCGACACGAACCGGTCCGCGTGGAACGGCTCGAGGTCTTCCAGCTTTTCGCCGCTGCCGACAAACGCAATCGGCACGCCTACCACCGACACCACCGACAGCGCCGCGCCCCCGCGCGCATCGCCGTCGATCTTCGTCAGGACGACGCCGGTGATGCCCACCTGCGCGTTGAACTCGCCCGCGCTCTTGATCGCGTCCTGCCCGGTCATCGCATCGGCGACGTACAGCAAGTCGGTCGGTCCCGCAATCTCCCGAATCGCGACCAGCTCTTTCATGAGCTCGTCGTCGATGTGCAGCCGGCCCGCCGTGTCGACGATGACCACGTCGTTGCCAACGGCCTTGGCTTCGGCGAGCGCGCTCTTCGTGCGCGCCACCGGGTCCATGTTGCCCACCGGATCGTGTACGCGCACACCGGCTTGCTGCGCGACGATGGCCAACTGCTGGATGGCCGCCGGGCGCCTGACGTCGGTCGACACCACAATCGGGTGACGTCCCTGCTTCACCAGCCACTTGGCCAGCTTGCCCGTCGTCGTCGTCTTACCCGAGCCCTGGAGCCCGAGCATCAAAATCACGCGCGGCCGGGCCGAGGTCTCCTTCAGTCCGCCCTTCGCATCGCCGAACAGCGCGAGCAGTTCATCACGAACGATCTTGATGACCTGCTGGCTCGGCGTCAGGCTCTTGAGGACCGCCTGGTCCATCGCCCGATCGCGTACGCGATCGACGAAGGCCTTGACGACCTTGAAGTTGACGTCGGCCTCGAGCAGCGCCAGCCGGATTTCCCGGAGGACGTTCTCAACCGTCGCTTCTGTGAGACGTGTTTCTCCCTTGATTGACTGGAAGACGTCCTGCAGGCGATTACTTAACGCGTCGAACATTTTAGTAGAGGCGGGTCTCAGACCCGTCTGTGGTCACCACAGTTTGGGCCTGCCTCAGCCGCGCAAACCCTTATCCTACATGAACTTCAAGGAATTGGTCAAACCGACTTGAGGCGGTGCCCGAGCTTGTCCTTCTTCACTTTCAGGTACTTGCGGGTGGTGTCAGAGGCGGCAATCTCGAGCGGGAGTGTGGAGGAGACTGACAGGCCATACCCCTGTAAACCCAAGAACTTACGGGGATTATTGGTCAATAGCCGCATAGTGCGAACGCCCAGATGACGCAGAATCTGGGCGCCAATCCCGTAATCGCGCTGATCGGGTTTGAACCCGAGCTTCTCGTTGGCTTCCACCGTGTCGAAGCCCTGATCCTGCAGGGCGTAAGCCCGAATCTTATTGGCCAGGCCAATGCCCCGGCCCTCCTGGTTGAGGTACAGCAGCACGCCACGGCCCTCGGCCGCGATCCGGCGCATGGCCGCATCCAGCTGGTCACCGCAGTCGCAGCGCGCCGAGTGGAAAACATCCCCAGTCAGGCACTTCGAGTGCACCCGGACCAGTACGTCGCGTCCACTGCTGATGTCGCCCGCCACCAACGCAGTGTGCGTCGTGCCATCCAGCAGGCTGTTGTAGGCGTGAATGCGGAAAGGGCCGAGCTCGGTCGGCAGGTCGGCTTCAGCGGCCTTTTCGACTAGTCCCTCGGTCTGCATCCGGTGCCGGATTAAATCCGCGACGGTGACCATCAGCAACTTGTGCTTGCGCGCGAACTTCGCCAGCTCGGGGACGCGCGCCATGGTGCCGTCCTTCTTGGCGATCTCGCAGATCACTCCCGCCGGCTGGAGGCCGGCCATGCGCGACAAGTCGACGGCGGCTTCGGTCTGGCCGGCGCGCACCAACACGCCGCCATCGCGCGCGCGCAGCGGGAAAATGTGGCCCGGCCGCGCCAGGTCGCCGGGCTTGGTCTTCTTGTCAATCGCCGTCAATACCGTCCGCGCGCGGTCTTGTGCGGAGATGCCGGTCGACGTCCCGCGCTTGGCTTCGATGCCGATGCAGAACGCCGTCTCGAACTGCGTCGAGTTCATCTGCTGCGGCACCTGCAGCGGGATGTTCAACGCATCAAGCCGCTCCGCGGTCATCGGCATGCAGATCAGGCCGCGCCCGTGAGTCATCATGAAATTGATCGCATCGGGTGTGACGTGCTCGGCGGCGATCGTCAAGTCGCCTTCGTTCTCGCGGTCCTCATCGTCCACAACAATCAGGATCTCGCCGCGGCGGTAGGCCGCCACGGCCGCTTCGATCGTCGCGAATGGCGCCTTCGGCCGCGCCACCTTGGCACTCTTGGTGGTGCGCGCTTTCAAACGCGGGGCCGCGGGCCGTGGCGACTTAGGGGACTTGATCATGATTTACGCAGTTCCATTCCACGCACGACATACTTGCCGATCATGTCGCACTCGAGATTGACGCGGTCGCCCGCGCGCAGCAGCTTCAGCGTCGTGTTCGCCCATGAGTACGGCACGACCTGGACATCGAACTGCCGCTCGCCGAGCCCGGCGACCGTGAGGCTGACACCATCCACCGCGACCGAGCCCTTGCGAATGAAATACGCGGCGAGTGTGGGGGGGAATGCAATCGTCATCCAGTGGGCTTCCGACTCGGGCCGGACATCCTCGACCGTGCCCACGCCGTCCACGTGCCCCTGGACGAAATGCCCGTCCACGCGGCCATCGAAGCGCAGCGGCCGCTCGAGGTTGACCGACTGGCCGCGTTGCAGCGCGCCCAAGGTCGTTACCCGGGACGTCTCGGGCCCGACGTCCGCGAGCACGTCCTCGCCATCGATCAGGATCACCGTCAGACACACGCCGTTGACGGCAAGGCTGTCTCCCAACTTGACGTGTGCCGCGAGCGGGGTGTGAATGCGCACGCGGTAACCACCGCCGGTGCCCTTCACCTCGGCCAGCGTGCCTACCGCCTCAACGATTCCCGTGAACATCGGCTTCCATCCAAGCATCCGGTCCGAGAGTCTCAACCCGCACTGGAATCAGCTGCGACAGAGGGACCGGTATTCCATCGAAGAACTTCGCGCCCTGCTTCCCCAGTACGGTGGGCGCCACAATCACGATCACGCGGTCAACAATGCCCGCTTGCCACGCCGCGGCATGCAGGGCGCCACCACCCTCGAGCAACAGCGTCGAGACCTCCCACGCGCGCAGCGACCGGATCTCGGCCGGTAACGAGCCGGAGCCTTCCACCACGGTGGCCCCCACCGCCTTCAGGGCGGCCGCGCGTTCGGGATGCTGCGCCACGGCCTCGACCGTCGTCATCATTATGACCGGCCCCGCCGCGAGCGTCGAAAACACGCGCGCCGACGGCGGCGTCCGCAATCGGCGGTCGAACACCACGCGCGCCAGCGGACGGGCGCGGTAACAATCGCGGGCGGTGAGCATCGGGTCGTCCGCCAGCATCGTTCCAGAACCGACACCGATGGCGTCGACCGCTCCGCGCAGCCTCTGCGCCCGGCGGTTGGCCACCGCCGACGAGATCGCCGTGCGGACCCCCGGGGCGGACGCCATTCTCGCATCCAGGCTGGTCGCCGCCTTGGCAATGACCAGGGGACGCCCCTCTGTCTGCACCAGTGTGAAGGCGCGATTCAGGCGGGCCGCTTCGTCGCCGAGCACGCCAACTTCGACCTGGATACCATGGGCGCGCAGCTCACTAATGCCCCGGCCGCTGACCAGGGGATTCGGGTCGGTCATGGCCGCCACCACGCGACCGATGCCGGCTTCGATGATCCGCTGGGTGCACGGACCGGTACGCCCGTAATGGCAGCACGGCTCGAGCGTCACATACATCGTCGCGCCGTGCGCGTGGGCACCCGCGTCCTGCAACGCAAACACCTCGGCGTGCGGCTCGCCGGCCCGCGGGTGCCGTCCCTGCCCCACCACCACACCGTCGCGGCTCACCACCACGGCGCCCACCAGTGGGTTGGGCGTCGTTACGCCCTCGGCCCGTCGCGCATGGAACAGCGCGCGCCGCATGTACTCGGCGTCACTCACCATTTCTCCTGGAAGATGGCATCCACGTAGTCGCGCGGCGAGAACGGCAGCAAGTCGTCCACGCCTTCGCCGACGCCGATATAGCAGATCGGCAGTTTCAAGTCGTGGGCGATCGCCACGGCGATGCCACCCTTCGCCGTGCCATCGAGCTTCGTGAGCACGATTCCCGTGACACCAGCCACGTTGGCGAACTCACGAGCCTGGGCCAGTCCGTTCTGCCCCACCGTCGCGTCCAGGACCAGCAGTACTTCGTGCGGGGCACCCGGCACTTCACGACTGGCCACCCGCCTGATTTTATCGAGCTCGTTCATCAAGTTGGTGCGCGTGTGCAGTCGCCCGGCCGTGTCGACAAGCACGACGTGCCGCTGCCGGGCCTTACCGGCGGTGATCGCATCGAACACCACCGCCGCTGGGTCAGAGCCTTCGCGTGCGCGGACGATGTCGACACCAGCGCGGTCGGCCCAAATCTGCAACTGATCCACGGCCGCGGCGCGGAAGGTGTCGGCCGCGCAAATCAGCGTGGTGCGCCCCTCTCGCGTCAGCTGCTTGGCGAGCTTACCGATGGTGGTCGTCTTCCCGACACCGTTGACGCCGACGACAAGGATGATGTGCGGCTTACCCACCGACGCGCCTGGCGATTGCGTCGCGAAGGTGGGGGTCGTCGCCTCCAGCACGCGCAGCATCTCCTGCTTCACCAGCTCGCGCAGGCTCTCGCCCCTACGTTGGCGACGGGTCACCGCACCGACAATCTGTGCGGTGGCGGCCACGCCGACGTCCGCCATCAGCAGCACCTCTTCGAGCGCCTCGGCCGTCTCGGCATCGACGTCACGCGTTCGCGCATCGGCGGCGTCGGCCTGGTTGACGATGTCGTCGAATCGATCGACGAGCTGCTGCGCGGTGCGCTGCAGCCCCTGTTTCAGCTTGTCAAACAATCCCATCTACGTGTGTTCCAACTTCTGTTTCCGCCCCATGAGATGCCGAATCGCGGCCTGCGGATCGAGACGGCCGGCCAGCACATCCGACATGCCCTGGGCGATCGGGAGTTCAATGCCATGGCGCGCGCCGAGCGCCAGCGCCGCTTCGGTGGTGCGGACGCCTTCGGCCACCGACTTGGTCCGCGCCAGAATCTGCTGCAGCGACTCGCCCCGCGCGAGGGCGATACCAAGCTGGCGATTGCGGCTCAGGTCGCCAGTGCAGGTCAGCACCAGGTCCCCCAGTCCGGCGAGCCCGGCCATGGTTTCGCGCTGTCCACCGAGCCCGACGGCGAGGCGCGACAGCTCTGCGAGCCCGCGGGTGATCAACGCGGCGAGCGCGTTGTGCCCCAGGCCGAGTCCTTCGACGACGCCGGCGGCAATGGCGATGATGTTCTTCATGGCGCCACCGATCTCCACGCCGACCACGTCGCTACTGCCATAGAGCCTGAGCGTGCTCGATCGGAAGTGCGCCTGGATCATCTCGACGGCGGCCGATGACTCGCCCGCGGCGACCATGGCGGTTGGCAACTCACGCGCCAGCTCGATGGCAAAGCTCGGCCCCGAGAGCACGACGATGGCGGCGTTGGCGGGACACTCGGCCCGCATCACCTCCGACATCCGCAGCAACGAGCCCTCTTCGAGGCCCTTGGTGGCACTGACCAGCGTGCAGCCTGACGGCATGAGCGAACTCGCCGCGCGAGCCACCGTCCGCAGGCCGTGCGACGGCACCGCCATCACGACGAACTCGACCCCGGCGAGCGCCTCCTCGAGCACATGGCTCGGCTGCAGTTCCCGTGGCAACTCGATGCCCGGCAAGTACGTCGCGTTGACGCGGGTCATCGCCATCTGCTCGGCGAGCGCCGCATCGCGTGCCCACAGCCGGACGTCATGGCCCGTGCGCGCAAGATGCACGCCGAGCGCCGTCCCCCAACTGCCCGCGCCCAAGACGCCAATCGTGTGTGTCATGTTCCCAACGCGCGTTCCGTCCGCGACCACAACCGGGCGACGTTCCCGCGGTGACGGAACAGAATCAAAGCCGCCACCACGGTGGCGCCCACATCCACCGACCGCAAACCCGGCGTCGCCCACTCGAGCACGGGGAGCAGCACGGTGGCGACGATTGACCCGAGCGAAACGAGGCGCGTGCGCGCCACCGTCACACCGAAGGCCGCCGCGGCAATCAACGTCGGCCACGGCGCCAGCACACCGAACACGCCACTGGCGGTGGCCACGCCCTTGCCGCCCTTGAAACCGAGCCACACGGGATAGATATGTCCGACGACCGCCGCCACACCCGCCGCCACCGCCATCGGCCCGCCGCCCGCGAGTAGCACGGCGCCGGCGCCCTTGGCCACATCGGCAATCATCACGACCACACCCATGCGCGGCCCGCCGGTACGATACACGTTGGTGGCGCCGACGTTGCCACTGCCGACCCGCCGCAGGTCTACGCCACTCGCGCCTTGCGCCACGAGGTAGCCAATCGGCAGCGAGCCGAGGGCATAGCCGGTCACGATGGCAGGAATCAGGTCCAAGGCAGTGACAGTCGTTCTTCGCTATTCGCGATTCGCGACGAGCGGAGCACTCACCAGTCCAGTATAGTGCGGCCCTTTATGCGACAGCCGACTGCGGTAGAGCGTGACGTGGTCCACGGGCGACCGGGTGCCACGCACGTCCTGCGCCTGCAGGATCTTCGGCCAGTCGATGCCGGCACCAGCCATCTTGACGCGGGCCAATGTGAGGTGCGGCAGCAACGGCCGGGCCTCAGGCTCCACCGTCCCCACCAGCCGCCGTGTCACCTCGGCCTCAAGTGCGCCGAGCGCTGCTCCGCCGGCCACCACACCCAGCCACAAGGCGCGCGGCTGCCGTGCCGAGGGGAACACACCGAGGCCGCGCCACTCCACTTCGAACGGTGTCATGGCGATGGGCGGCGCCAGCCGGTCGCACAGCGCCGGCACGGCGTCGGCGGTCACCTCGCCGATGAAACGCAGCGTGACATGCAGGGCCTCGGGCCTGACCCAGACGATCTTCGGCGGCGTCTTCACCGTCTCGAGCCTGCTGCTGATGGCATGGATCACGCGCGTGGCTTCGGCGCGGACCGCATCGCCCACGTCGATGGCGACAAACAGCCTCGCACCTACGCCCGCCGGGAAGATCCCCATGGACTTTGGCGGCGTCTCGCCGAAGCGGCCGTTGGCCGCGAAGGCGGACATCAGCCCTCTCGCAAGGCTCTTCTCACCAGGTCGATGGCCCAGTTGGCCGACATGGCCTTGACCATCTCGCGTCCACCGGGGAACCGGAACGTGCGCACCTCGGTCTGGACGCCCGCCACCGCAATACAGACGGTGCCCACTGGCTTCGCCTCGCTGCCCCCCCCCGGACCGGCAATGCCGGTGATGCCGACCGCGATGTCCACGCCGGCACGAGCACGCATGCCTTCAGCCATGGCCACGGCCACGGCCTCACTCACTGCGCCGTGCTCCTGGATCAAGGCCGCTGGAACGCCCAGCAACTCAACCTTCGCCTTGTTGCTATAGGCCACCACGCTACGCTCGACATAGTCAGAACTGCCGGGTACATCGGTCAGCCGCGAGGTCGCCAGGCCGCCGGTGCAGGATTCCGCCAACGCGACCCACCAGCCCCGTGCGCGCAGCAGGTCGCCCACGACGGCTGCGAGGCTGCGCCCGTCCGTGCTCACCACGTCCTGGCCGAGCGCCATCGTCAATTCACCAACCGCCAGGTCCAGCGCCGCTCCGGCGCGTTCCGCATCGGGCGACTGCAGCCGCAGGTGCAGTTCGACTTGGCCGAGGCCGGCCAGGATGGTCGTCTCGATTGGCGGTTCCTGCGCCAGCCAGCGCGAGTAGATCGGCTGGACGATCTCTTCCACGGCAGACTCGCCCTTGCCAGACACGCGCACCAGCCGGCGATGCAGGCGCGTGTCGCCAGCGAGGGCGAGCAAGCGAGAGCGCACCTCGCCGGCCATCATCGGCTTCATCTCGCGGGGCGGTCCGGGCAGCAAAGCAATCACCGCGCCGTCATGCGCGAGCCAGAGGCCGGGCGCCGTGCCGTTCGGATTGGCGAGGACCGTCGCGCCCTCGGGCACCTGCGCCTGGCGCCGATTGACCGCGGGCATCTTCCAGCCGCGAGCGGCGAACCGCCCCTCCATCGCGGCAATGATCTCGGGGTCCTCGTGCATCGGCAGGCCGAGGTGCGCGGCCACGACCTCGCGCGTCAAGTCGTCATCGGTGGGGCCCAGTCCCCCGGTCAGAATCAGCACGCGGTGCCGACCCAGGGCGTGCGCGACGTGGGCGGTCAACTCGGCGCGGTTGTCTCCCACGATCGACTTGAACGCCACGGCGATGCCGAGGTCATTCAGGACTTGCGTGATGAAGAGCGAGTTGGTGTCGACCTTCTCGGGGGTCAGCAGCTCACTGCCCACGGCGAGGATCGCCGCCGAGAGCGGGCGGGAGTCTACGCGGTCAGCCACGACGGCATCCACCACATGCACAGCCGGAGCACGAGGTACGAATAGACGCCGGCCATTGCATCGTCCAGCATGATGCCGTAGCCGCCGGGTAACTGTTCCATGCGCCCCGCGGGGTACGGTTTCACCACGTCGAAGAGACGGAACAACAAGAAGCCCAGCAGTACACCGGTGAGCGACACCGGCAGCAACGCCAGGGTCATCAGCATGCCAAGCACTTCATCGATGACCACCGGACCGGGGTCCTTGCGGCCCAGCGCCCGCTCTGCGCCATTTGCTGACCAGATGCCGACGACGAGCACGGCGACAATCATGCCCAACTCGAACCCCGGCATGCCAACCCAGCGCACGAACGCAAACAACGCGAGGGCGGCCAGCGAGCCGGCGGTGCCGGGGGCAATCGGAAAGAAGCCGACGTAGCCGAACGAGGCGACGAAGAGGGCAAACTGGTTCATTCGCAGATCACGCGGGTTCCCGCCAGTCGATCATGCACCGCCCGGTGATCGGCGCTGAAGAGGGCCGGCACATACGACAATCCGAAGGTTGCCGGCACCAGCATGCAGCCCACGGCGCGCAACACGCCACCGGCTGCATCGATCGGCCGGCCATCGTCACCAATCACCCGCAGCTTCAACAGCATCTTGCCGATGGTTTGGCCTCCCGCCACGGTGAACGCGGCGACATAGCCAAACGCGAGCAGCAGCAGGAACCCCATGAATGGCACCACGGGAATGACCCGCAAGTCCGCCAGCGTGGTCTGCAGTCCGGCAATTCGCAGCGTCAGGATGAGCACGGCGACATCGATGCCGGCGAGCAGTACCAGGTCGATGACGCCAGCACCCACGCGAACCGCGAGCGCCGGGGCCTGCATCAGCGATGCAACCGTCTCGACCGCCGCGGTGCTGGTGTCACTACCCTTCAGGGGCGCGGCGGCCGGCTCAAAGGCGAGCGGCGCTTCCATTCGCGCCGGGCGGGTGGTGCGAGGGCGGTTGCGCGGAATCTCCGGCGTGGCGCGGCGAACGGCCAGGGGCGTGCGGGCCGCGCGCGGCGGCAGCAGCGGCGCATCATCAAACGGCAGCGCGTTCCGGTCGCCATCGCCAAAGGCCGGAGGGTCGAGCGACACGCTGGCGTCATCACCCTCGCTGGCCAGGGCCAGAAACGGTGCGGGTTCTGACTCGCGCGAGACGTTGACCTCTGGCACCGGCGGCGTAATTCCGATCGCCGCCGGAGTGACCCGCTGCGGCCCAGCCTTCTCGGGCGCGGGGTCGCCAAAGAGGCGGTCGAGATCCATCGCCCCGGCGCTGAGATTGTCGGTCTGCCGCTTGAGTATCGGCAACTCGAAGTTGGTGTTCCCGTCGTCACCCATGTCCTGCCGAAGCGTGAGCTCCGGTTCACCGGCGGACGGTGACAGCGAGAAATCGTACTGGCAGTTCCGGCACCGGTCGGTGGTCTCAAACCCGAGGTAGCCGCACTTCGGGCACTTCATTCGCGGGGCAGCAGCATTGGGGGGGAGACCGCGGGCGCCGACATTTCGGCGCTGGCGACGGCGAGCAGTTCCCGTTGAATC
>CAMBHC010000052.1 GCA_945866285.1 Candidatus Sulfopaludibacter sp. SbA3
AATCAAGCATGCGGGTGTAACCGCGATCGAGCGGATCGAACAGCTTGTTGTGCTTCGAGTCGCCGTGCGCGCCCTTGGGCTGCGGCTTGAGCCAGTACGCCGACATCATCGGCGTCAGCGTGAAGCTGACAAACAGTGAGACCAGCACGGCGAACGCCATGGTCAGGCCAAAGCTCTGCATGAACTTGCCGACCATGCCGCTCATGAAACCGACCGGCGCAAAGATCGCCACCAGCGAGAACGTCGTCGCCATCACGGCCAGGCCAATTTCCTTGGTGGCCTCGACCGCCGCCCGCATGGGCGGCATCCCCTTCTCTTCGATGAACCTGAAGATGTTCTCCAACACCCCGATCGCATCGTCAATGACGATGCCCACCGAGAGCGTGAGCGCCAGCATCGTCAGCAGGTTGAGCGTGAAGCCCATGTACCAGACCAGCGCGAAGGTCGCCACGATCGAGGTCGGGATGGAGATGGCAGCAATCACGGTCGAGCGAACGTTGCCCAGGAACAGGAAGACGACGATCGCGGCGAGAATCGAGCCGACGATCAGGTGTTCCTGCACGCTGGCGATCGACGCCTCGATGAACTGCGCTTCGTCGCGGACGATGCGCAGCTGGTAGCCGGCCGGCAGGATCGCCGTCAGGTCGGCGAGGCGCTGCTTGACGTTGTTGGCGACCTGCACCGTGTTGGTGCCCGACTGCTTGCGGATCTGCAGCAGCACGGTGGCTTCGCCGTTGACGCTGGCCTGGGTCCGCGGCTCGGCCATGCCGTCTTCGACCCGCGCGACGTCGCGCAAGCGGACCGGGTGGCCGTCAACCTCGCGCAACACCACGTCGCCGAAGCCGTCGATGCTCGCGATGCGGCCGCGCGTGCGCAGGGTGACCGATTCGGCGCCCTGGTCCATGCGGCCGCCGGGAATGTCGGCGTTCTGCGACTGCAGCGCTCGGGCGACGTCGTTGACCGACAGCCGCTGCGCGCGCAGCAGCGCCGTATTGAGCCAGAGGTTGAGCTGTCGGCTGCGCCCGCCGATCACCACGACCTGGCCGACGCCGTCGGAACTCTCGAGACGGCGGCGCAGCACCTTGTCGGCAAACTCGGTGATGTCGCGCACCGGCTTGTCGGCCGTGACCGCGACGGTGATGACCGGCGCGGCCGTGAAGTCGAGCTTCTCCACCGTCGGCTGCAGCACCGTGCGCGGCAGCAGCGGCAGCACGCGGTTGATGCGATCGCGCACCTCCTGGGCGGCGACGTCGGCGTTCTTTTCGAGCGTGAAGGAGACGACCACCTGAGAGATGCCCTCGGATGAGGTCGAGCTCAGCGTGTCGATGTTGCTGATGGTGTTGACCGCCTCCTCGATCTTGTCGGTGACCTCGGTCTCGATCTGCTCGGGCGCGGCACCGGCCAGGCGGGTGGTGATCGAAATGGTCGGAATGTCGATGTTGGGAAAGCGGTCGACGCCCAGCCGGCCAAAGGCAAACAGCCCGACCACGGTCAGGGACAGCACCAGCACCCACGCGAACACCGGTCGACGGACGCAAATCTCCGCGAGCCACTGCATGGCTTACCTCACCACGACGCGGACGCCGTCAACGACGCGGTCCACGCCGCTGCCGACGACGCGCTCGCCCGCCTTCACGCCGCTGGTGATCTCGACCCGTTCACCCACGACCTGGCCCACCGAGACGACGCGTTCTTCCACGCGGTCCCCATTGACGACGAACACCCGCGCGGTGCCCGAGACCGTCCGCACCGCGGTCACCGGCACGAGCAGTCCGGGCAGCATGTGCGCCTGCTCGATCTGCGCCGTGGCAAAGAAGCCGGGCTTCAGGCGATTGGCCGTGTTCGGGACAATGGCTTCGAGCGTGAGGGCGCGCGTCGAGGCCACGACCGACGGCGACACGTACCGCACCTGGCCCACGAACGTTTCACCGGGATAGGCATCGACCTCGAACGTCACGGTGCGGCCGGTGGCAACGGCCGCGACGAACTGCTCCGGCACGGTCAGCTCGACGCGAAGGGGATCGACCCGCATCACCGTGGCGACCTTGGTGCCCCGAGTGACGTAATCGCCGACCGAGACGAAGCGCTCACCGACGACGCCGGCGAAGGGCGCGCGGACGGTGGTGTCGGACAGCGCTTTCTGTGCCAGCGTGACGCGGGCACGGGCGGCGAGCAGCGACTGGTATTGCTGCGCCGCGGTGTTCCTGGCCATGTCGTACTGGCGTTCGGCAGCTTCGGTCTTGGCACTGCTTTGGTCGAACTCCGACTGCGACAGCAGCTTCTGCGCGTGCAGCGTGCGCGCCCGTTCGAACTCGCTGCGCGCGAGTTGCACGTTGGCGCGGGCGCTGGCCACCTCGGGCACACTCTCGACGGCAAATGGGGCGCCGTTGGCTATGCCAAGTCGGGCTTCGATCTGTGCGGCGTTGGCCTGTGCCTCAATCGCCTGGGCCTCGCCTTCAGCGGCGGCGAGCCTGACCAGGCTGTCGCTGGCACCAACGCGGCTGCCGCGCTCCACCGGGGTGGCAACCACCCGGCCGGCCACCTCGGCAGCGACATCCGCTTCTTCCTGCGCGGTGAGGGTGCCGCTGACACGGATGAAACGCTTGATTGGCTGCTCCACCACCTCGACGGTCGAGACGCTGATCACTGCGGCATCAGCGGGCGTGGCCGGCGAATCGGCACCGGCACGGTCGCACGCGACCGCGAGGGCGGCGGCTAAGAGGGTAATGAAGAGATTTCGGCGAAACACGGGCGGCGCTCCTTCAGGGTTACTGCGACGAGCGCCGGGGCTTGGCCGGGCGCGTGGTGGATTTCGAGGCACGGGCGCGCGCGCGGCCGGCGACAGGCCGCCGCACGGAGGAGGCGGCGGCGCCCTGCAGGAACAGGCCGACATGCTGCTTCGCGTAGACGCGCGGGTTCTTGATCATGGGCAAGTCGGCATCGATGGCATGCAGTTGCCGCCAGGCAACCAGCGGACTCATGAAGGCGATGCCGAGCAGATGCGTGTCGGCGCGGCGCAGCCAGCCCTCGCGCATGAGGCGGTCCAGGATCACCGCCATGCTGACGCGGCCGCTGGCCATTCGCTCGTAGAGATTGCAGCGACCGAGCTTGGCCAGGCGCACGCCGTCCGACATCAGGATGCGAAACAGTTTCTGCTCGCGGGGCTCGACGAACGCTTCGAGCGTGGTGATGGCCAGTTGCTCGAGCAAGGCGCGACCGTCGGCGATCGGCCCCTCGGCGAAGGTGGTCAGCCGTTCCGATTTGGTGGTCTCGTGAGCCTGCAGCAGGGCGTCGAACAGCGCGTCCTTGCCAGCGAAGTAGTTGTAGAGGGCGCTTTCGCGCACGCCGACGGCCTTGGCGACGTCGCGCAGGCTGGTGCCAAAGAAGCCCTTGTCGGCGAACAGGTCGAGGGCGGCGTCGAGAATCGCCTGGCGGGTGCGTTGTCCGTCGGCGTTCTTGGGGCGGGCCATAAGAAATTAATGGTCGTTCATTTAATTGGTCGCTGTCAACTCCCCTGGTTGGGGCCCGGCAGGCGTTCGTCCAGCGCACCACCGCCTGACATACCATCAGCGGCACGCGTGACGCATTAGTGGAGGCAGTTCATGGAAGAACGGCGGCGAGCATCCTGGATCAGTGGATCGACCCTGGTTCGAGGTGATGTGGTTTCGACCGGAGACTTGGTGATCGACGGGCAGGTGCAGGGCACGATCGAGTTGGGCGATCACAGCCTGACGATTGGCCCGGCCGCCTCGGTGGTCGCCGACCTGGCCGCCAAGATCGTGACCGTGAGCGGCACGGTGGTCGGTAACGTGACAGGCGCCGCGCGCGTGGAGCTGAAGGCGACGGCAGTGGTCGAAGGCGACGTGAGCGCGCCGACGTTCGTGATGGAAGAGGGCGCCACCCTCAAGGGGAAAGTCGATACGGGGAACCGGCGCTAGCCGGTTCCCCCCGAGAGACGCTTACTTCTTCTGATCAGCCAACATTTGCTTGATCTGGGCGACGGGGTTGTTGACGCCGATCATCTGGATGTCCTTGCCGATTTCCTTCGTCGACTCGTGGGGCGAACCCGACAGGCCGTTGTTCACGCGGGGCGGCGCGTTCGGGTCGACGGCACGTCCGCCACCACGCTGTGGCGCCGCCGGGGTCTCGCCGCGGGCAATCGCCGCTTCACGCGCCAGGCGCGCATCGCGCTGGGCCTTCCACTGCTCGGGCGTCTGTCCCGTCGGATCGAACGGCACGGTCTTGTAGATCTGGCGAACGTAGACGCCCGGAGCGGGCTCGAGATAGAGCATCTTCGACGTCTCCATCATCGCGCCGTGGCCACCGATCGGCAGCTTGTGGTCGTAGAAGTACTGCTGCACGTCGTTCTGGTACTTCTGGTAGAAGTCGGGCACGTAGTAGACGTTGACGCCGCGTGACTCGTATTTCTTGTCCATTTCGGCGGCGGCATCGCGCATGGCGTTCTGGCCCGCGCCGTGGTCGCCCATCACGAAGATGTTCTTGAAGCCGTTCCACACCTGGCTTTCGATCTCCGCGAGCTTGAGGCCCTTGAAGATCTCGGCCGGCACGGTGATACCGCCGGGGATGTTGCTGCCGTCGCTGACACCCGTGGCGCCAATGTCAATCGGCATCACCGGCGCGACCAGCGTGTTGCCAAGGAGCTTGGCCGCGTCAATCGCGGTGCGCTGCGACATGATCGTGTGGCCCGCGAGGATGTTCTGCGGACCGCGCGCCTCGGTGCCGCCGTTGGCGATGATCACGTTGATGAAGCCGGCCTTCTGCTTCTCGACGACTTCACTCGAAGTGAGCAGTTCCATTTCAACGAGCTCGCTGGCGGGACGGCCAATTTGTTCCGCCGCCGCTGAGGCTTCAGCGGACAAGGCGAGCGGCGCGCCCAGGAGCACGCCGGCGAGAACCAGTGCGAATTTCTTCATGATCAGAATTAACCTTTCTTCGGAACGAGCTTGATAATGCGCCCCGTGGCGCTGTCGGTCACCATGTAGATCGCGCCATCGGGACCCTGCCGGACGTCGCGAATGCGTTCCGGCTTCGGCTGAAGATCCTTCAGCAAACGTTCTTCACCGACGACCTTCTCGCCCTCGATGACCAAGCGAACCAGGTCGCTGGTACCGTGGCCGCCGATGAACAGGTTGCCCTTCCACGCTGGGAACAGCGTGCCGGTATAGAAGATCATCCCGCTCGGCCCGATGATCGGATCCCAGTAGTATAAGGGCTGTTCCATGCCGGCCTGCTGGGTCAGGCCACCGGTGATGGGACCGCCGCGGTATTCAATGCCATACGCGATGGTCGGCCAGCCGTAGTCCTTGCCCTTGCGGGCGATGTTGACCTCGTCGCCGCCACGGGCACCGTACTCAGATTCCCACAGCTCACCAGTGGTCGGGTGCAGCGTGGCCGCTTGGACATTGCGGTGACCAAACGACCAGATCTCCGGCAAGACGCCTTCCTTGCCCACGAACGGGTTGTCCTTGGGAATGGAACCATCGGCGTTGATGCGGACGATCTTGCCGAGGCCGCTGTCCATCTTCTGCGCCTGCATGCGGCCCGGGATAATCGAGCGCTCACCCTGCGTGATGAAGAGCGTGCCATCGCGGCCGAACACCAGGCGGCTACCGAAGTGCAGCGGCGAGTTCAGCGACGGACGCTGGTGGTAAATCACCTGCACGGCATCCACGCGCGGCGCCGTCGCTTCGTCGACGAACTTGCCGCGGGCCACGGCGGTGTTGTTGGTACCGTCGGCCTGGGGTTCGGAGAAGCTCCAGTAGATCAGGTTGGTCTTCGCAAACGCGGGGTCGAGCACCACGTCGAGCAGGCCGCCCTGGCCGCGCGAGAACACGGCGGGCATGCCGGCGACCGCCGCCGACAGCGTGCCGTCGGCGCTGACCACGCGCAGGCGGCCGGGGCGTTCAGTCACGAGCATCTTGCCGCCTGGAAGGAAGGCCAGGCTCCAGGGATTCTGCAGGCCCTCGGCCACCGTGACCACGTCGAAGGCCACGTTCGACTTCGTTTCCGGGGCGTCGGTCTGGCCCGGCAGCGCCGGCTTCTGCTCGGGATTGTTGGGGGGGCGCGGGTCAACGCCCTGCGCCGCAGCAATGTTTGCGGCGCCGGCCACCGCCAGGACGACGGCGGCCGCGAGCAACTGAATCCTCATGCTTGTCTCCGTTGGGCTGACCTGAATGTAGTGTCCGGCTTTAGCCGGATCGGCATCGTACCCAAGCGGCGATTTTACCCCACGAACCTACCGGTTCACCGCCACGGCGTCGTCGAACCGCACGCGCAGCACCAGTAGCGCGGCAATGGCGCTCACGGTTCATGACCAGGGCAAGGGTTATGCCCAACGACATTCCCCTGAAACCCGGTGGCCGGCGGGTCTAAAGACCCGCCTCTACTTTCGCTCCAGGAGCAGCGCGTTACCGACATACTCCGTGATCGACAGGCGGCACGAGGGGTCGGGTCCGGTGTAGCGCGTCGCGTGCCACGTGTTCGCCGGCACGTACACCACATCCCCTTCACTCGCGACGAATGGCTGCTGCCCTTCGAAGGCGTAGCGGATCTGTCCGGTGAAGACGAGCCAGAACTCCGCGCTCTCGGCGTGGAAGTGCCCCTTGTCCAGCGGATCAAGCGGCGGCATGTTCTTCTCGTGGCCGTACAGCACCAGCATCTCTGACTTATCGTCGCGGACGAATCGGCCACCGGCGTACTTCTCGTTCTTCGCGGCCTCCTGGTGAATGTTCAGGTGCGGCTGGTTGAACTCGTCGTAGCGGGCCGGAGTCCGGTTAATCGTCACCGGCACCCAGGTCGTACCCACGGCCGGCGCCGGCGGCGGGGCCTCTTGCGGAAACAGCGTCTTGGCGTGCGTCACGTTGACCACGAACCGCAGGCTGGGCGTGGTGCCGATCGTCTCGACCGAATAGATCGTCTGGCGCGGAATGTTGACGAGCGATCCACGCGTCGCAGTGATCGCGGCCTGGCCCTCGATCTCTACCCGCACTTCGCCTTCGACTACCGCGAACCACTCGCGCGTGTCTGGATGAAAGCGCTCCCCGACTTTCGTACCAGGCGCCGCGTAGACGTACTCCGCGGTGAGCCGGCCATCATCGACGAGCACCTCGTGCCAGCCGGCCTGGCCCCTGTGCCTGGTCTTGAGATCCGCGAGCTTGACCCACGGCTTCTGTGGCGGGACATAGCCCGGCGTCTTGACCGGCTTGGGGGCCCACGCACTTGTGGGCACGGGACGCGGCGCGGCCGGCTGCTGCGCGACCGCCGGCGCAGCGGACGCGACGACGGTGAACATGGCGACCAGTAGTTGGAGCTGCTTCATGGTTGGTCCGTCTCACATCAATGGCTGTCCTATCCGTGGCCAAAATCGAGATTGGCCGTGATGCGCGTGCCGTCAGTGGCAAACGCGTCCTTCAGTAGCCCTATGCGCCGCCTGGCTTCGACCAGGTCGTGGTTGTCGAGATTGATGTTCAGCAGGTCGATGTACCACGGCAGCTTCGCCTCGTCCATGACGTAGGTGGCGACGATCTCCCTGGCGATCGGCAGCGTCGTGGTCTTCGACACTTCGTGCACGTCGCGATTCCCGGCCGCGAGCAGCTTCGCGTACTCCTCGTCGATCAGGCGGGCGCAGAGCGCGGCCGAGAATACCTCGCCGGCATGTTCGCCTTCAGTGATCACGGCGTTCTTGTGGAGCCACTCCCACAGGATGCTCAGCCGAATCTCGCCCGTCGCCATGTCTTCCATCAAATACAGCACATCGTCATTGCCGAAGAAATCAGCGGGCTTCAGGGCGGCGGCCTGTAGACCCTGTCCGAACGCGTTGCCGTACTGAATGGCGACGCTGATCAGATCGCGGGCGCCACGGATGGTTCGCGGGGCCGGTTCCAGTTGCGTCAGGCCGGCGGCATCGGCGTCGGTGTAGGTCAGCGGCTGGAAAGCGCGGCCCATCTGGTTGGCCTCACCAGTCTTCTCCCAGACTGGCCGGACAATGTGCACCATCTTCCAGTGGGCGACCCATTTGCCGCTGGCGCCCTCGCGCTGTTCGCGCTCGGCTCCGCCCAGCGCGCGCTTCATGCCGGCGGCCACTCCGTTCTCTGAACCGACGGGAATGTTCGGCTCCATGCCGCCTTGCCACAGCGCGAATCGTCCTGCCCGGTCGGCGGTGTTGACCGCCCGGCGCACGCGGTCCTCGTACTGGCGCATGTAGCCATACGTCATCGTGATCGCGTCGATGTTCGGATTCACGAAAGTCTCGTCCCACGCGACCGCATCAGACACGCTGTTGATGTAGTCCCAGCGGCCGGTATTGAAGCCAACAAAGTGCAGGCCGAGGGCGGCGCGGATTTCCATCAACTGGAAACACGCTTCAACCTGCTCGACCAGCACGTAGGCCTTGATCGTGCCTGGCTGCATCCCGACGTGATTCTCGAGGGCCGACAGGATGTCGTTCCACAGCGCGGCTTCTTCGGCAGTCTGGATCTTCGGCAAGTACAACACCACCGACGCGCCGTGGTCGCGGAGTCGCTGGTAGTTGTTCACGACATAGAGCGTCGCGTCGACAATGGACGCCGAGAACCCCTCGCCGCTGGCCAGGCGAATGTGGCGGTCGTCGAGATGCAGGCCGCGCGCGCGGAAGATCTTGGTGGTGAAGCGCAGTTGCTGACGCCAGTCGGTGATGATCGGCCGCGTGAAGAAACCGGCCGACCACTGGTTCATCTCGCCGGCCACCTGCTCGGCAACCTTCAGGAAGATCGGATCGTCGTGGATCGCCAGCTTCAAGTTGCGCTGGTTCTCGAGCGACATCGTCGACACCTGGCCCAGTGCGTCTTCGCCGTCAAACATCCAGCCATCGGCACCGGACAACAGTGCGTAGGCGACGTTGCGGATGCTGACCTCGGCCGGCGCATGCGGCCGGGCCGCTGGGCCGGTGCCCTGGATCCACTGGCGTTGCAGATCGCTGGGAATCTCGCTGCCGGCAAACTGGCCGGCGCGGGCCTCGCGCACGGTGATGGCGGTGCGCCCGATGCGCGCATCCGGATCGAGAAACGCAATCCGCTGCCGGTGGACAAAGCGGTCGTGGCGGCGCTCGATCCGCGCTGCCATCAGGTCTTTGCGGTCGCGATCGAAGTGCGCCAGGTGCTCGAGGGCGGCGAGGGCGGCGGGGGTCAGGACATCGGCGAAGGCGGCTTCAAGCGTGCCTCGAACTTCGAGGGTGCGCGCGGCAGTGGTCATTTCGGAACTCTCCACAATAGAATTTCCGCCTCGTCCACCTGCCGACGCTCGTCGGGCGGCCAGCCCGGCATGTCGAACTGGTGCGAGACGAGGCGCGTGCCCGGCGTGAGCGCGCGCAGTTTCGGGATCAGGCGCTTCATGATGCTGGGCGACAAGTACATCGTCACGATCGTCGCCTCGCTGAGGTCGGCCTCGAACAGGTCGCCCACAATGAACTTGACGCGATTGGCCACCTCGGCGTCGTTGGCATTGCCCCACGACTGCGTGACCAGTCGCGGATCGATCTCGATGCCGAGGCCGCGCGCGCCGTACTTCTGCGCGGCGATGATGGGAATGCGGCCGTCACCGGATCCCAGGTCGTAGACCACGTCTCCAGCCGCCACGCCCGCCAGTTGCAGCATGGCGTCAGCAATGGCGTGGCGCGTGGGATTGAAGAAGATGTCAGGGGGCCTGCCTTCGACTCGCGCCGCGAGTCCTTGACCGCGAGGCTCGGTCAGGCCGGGGAGCGGAGCCTGGCTGAGAAGCAGGACTGGCACGGCGACCAGGATGCTGAAAGCAAAAATGAAGCGTGCGGCCATGCCGGACGGTAGTATATGGCGCATGAGCGCGATTCGATTCAGTCTGCTGGCAATGTGTCTGCTTTGCTCGACGTCGGCCATGGCTCAGGCCATCGGCGGGGTCGAGAAAGGACGTGCGGTCGCCGGCGACCCCGGCATTTCATCGATGGTGGTGATGGATCGGCCCGACTTCCGCGTGCTGCGCGATTGGGCCGAGCCGGGCGCCGTTCGCCGGATGCATAATCACGCCGACGCGACCTATCACGTGTTCACGCTGCTAACGGGTCAGCTGGTCCTGACCATCGCAGGCCAGCCGCCAGTCGAAGTGAAGGCGGGTGATGTCGTCGACTTGAAAGGCGGCATCATGCACACGTTCACGAACACCGGCACCGGCACCGCCACCATCGTCGAGGTATTCGGCAAGGCGCCCAAGCCCGCGCACTAGCTACGGGCCTGGCTGGCCCTTAGTTGTCGGTGTTTAGCGAGTTATCGGAGTTATCGGGGCCTGACCCCTGCGCCCTGGGTGCGGTACGATGGGTCGATATCCCGTCCAGGTAACTGCAGGAGTCATCCATGAACCGCAGCTTGATCGTTTTGCTCGCCGTCACCAGCATTGCGGCCTGCAGCCCAGGGCCGGTCGCCACGACCGCCGCGCCGGCCCAGGCTGCGGTACCGGCGGCGGCACCAGGCACCATCACTGGCACGATCGCCGAGACCATGAACTCGGGGGGCTATACCTACGCCCGCGTGCAGGCCACACCGAAGGACGTGTGGATCGCCTCCACTGAGCTCCCCATCAAGATCGGCGATCGCATGACCGCGGCGATCGACATGCCGATGGAGAACTTCAACAGCAAGACGCTCAATCGTAGTTTCCCGCTGATCTACTTCGTGAGTGGCGTGACCCGCGACGGCGAAGCCAGGGCCATGCAGCCGGCGATGGCTGACGCGCTGGCGCCCGCCGCCAGCCATGGTGGCGCGACGGCGAGCGCGGTCCCGCAGGTCGTCGAACCGATCGCACCCGCGCCGGGCGGCGTGACCATCGCCCAGATCTGGGCGCAGCGCCAGGCGCTGTCAGGCAAGGTCGTGGTGCTCCGCGGCAAGGTAGTCAAGGTCAACAACGCGATCATGGGAAGCAACTGGTTCCATCTGCAGGATGGGTCCGGCATCGCCAAGGACGGCACCAACGACCTGACGGTCACCACCAGTGCGACGGTGAATGTCGGTGACATCGTCACCATCTCGGGCACGCTGGCCACCGGCAAGGACTTCGGTTCAGGCTACGCTTACGACGCGATCGTGGAAAAGGCGACCGTCACGCAAAGCAAGTCCGCCAACGACTGACGATCTGCCGCGGCGCGTCGGGGAGCTTCGCGGCTTGAGCGAAGCATTCGTGGCGCTTGCCACGATGCCGCCGGTCCGACCCATTGTGGCGGACAGCCCGTGGGGCGGCCGCTTCATCCGCGCATACAGCGTGCAGGATGGCCAGATGCGGCTCGAGCTGCACTCGCTTAGTACATTCAAGCCTGTGGATGCACCGGTGCGGCTGCCCAGGCCGGACGCATCAGGAGTAGTCGCGGCGCCAGCTCGCGAGTGACAAGCCGGCCTACTTGCGGCTGAACGGTCGCTCGTACGACAAGTAGCCGAGCACTGCCGTGTCGTGCCGG
>CAMBHC010000053.1 GCA_945866285.1 Candidatus Sulfopaludibacter sp. SbA3
AAGTCTTCGAGAAGGGTCAGAGCGAGTAGGAAGCGACAGACCAGAAGCCTTCGACCAGAAGGGCCGCCAGTAGGCCCCGCGCCAGCATCCGAGTCCACCCACCCCCGTGCGCCAGCCAGTTCGCCAGGCCACCCGCGGCCACGACCGTCACGAAGGGCGCGACGACAAGGGCCTCGCCAATGGCGCGCGCCTCGCCGAAGGTTGAGGCCGCGAGTGGAGCGCCGGCCAGTCCTGCCAGCAGGAGCAGCGTGACAGGCGTAAACCCGGCGCGCAACCGCTGCGACACCCCGGCGACGAGCCCGATCATCGTGGCAAACAGGAAGGGCGACGCACCGCGAAGGGGTGAGGCCGCCGGCGGGGCGGCGTCGAAGAAGAGCCATGACGGATCGAAGAATCCCCAGTAGATCGAGACACGCGTGCCCAGCGTGTTCCAGTTCACGAAGGCCCTGGCGCCATCGAGTGGCGAGACGAGGTGGGCGGCGTGGATGACCCAACGGCCGAACGTGTCAGGGTAGGCACTGGGGTTCGCCATGAACCACCCAACTGCGAGCAGAAGCGGAGCCAGGAACGCCGCGACCGGAACTGCCAGGTGCGTCGCGCTACGACGCCCAGACAGCCAGATGGCAAGCAGCGTGATCGCCAGCAGGAACCCCATGGTGATCGGAGCCGACGGATGTGAATAGACCCCGAGCCCCAGCGCAAAGGCGCCAGCTCCGGCAAGGCGCCGATCGCCAGCGTCGAAGTAGGCGGTCGTCGCTATCAGCCACGCTAGGACAAACGGCAAAGGGTAGATCGCATCCACGCCAACTCGGGCGAATACGATGTGGGCCGGTGTGGCCATCAACAGCAGGGCCGCCCCGGCGGCAACCGCCGTTGACGTCAGGAGCCTCCGGAACAGCACGAAGATCAACGCGACGTTTAGCGCGCCTACAGTTGCCGCTGCGAGTCGGCCGGCGCTCTGTGGCCCCGTAACAAGACTAACTAGTGAGGTGACGTAGACCGCGACGGGCTGCAACCAGCGTTCGTCGCCCACATGGAAGAACAGCGGAAAGCCGCTGGCCCCTGAGCCGACAAGGTCTGCCTGGTGCAAGAGATCGACCTCGGGCAGGGAGAGCGGCTGTTCGCCGATGCGGACGGCATACATGCCGAACGTCACAAGGGCCAACAGTCCCGCAGCGGCAACCGACCGAAGGCGAGTGCTCAAGATGAAGTTGGATAAGTGGTGCGCGCTGGAGGATTCGAACCTCCGACCCCCGCCGTGTGAAGGCGGTGCTCTACCGCTGAGCCAAGCGCGCGGCCAGAGCAAGGATCATAGCATAGGCCGCGCGGCCTCAGACCGTCCCGAACAGCCGATCGCCGAAGTCGCCCAGCCCTGGCACGATGAACTTTTGGGCGTTCAACTCGCGGTCCACCACGGGCGTGAAAATCGGCACGTTCGGATAGGCCTTCTCGACCACCGCCACGCCCTCCGGGGCTGCCACGATGCAGACCAGGCGCAGATGCCGGGCTCCGGCTTTGGTGAGCACGTCGAGCGCCGCCACGGCGCTGCCACCGGTGGCCAGCATAGGGTCAATCAGCAAGACGTAGCTGTCCTGGATATTGGGAGGCAACTTGGCGTAGTACTGCGAGGCCACCGCCGTGCGTTCGTCGCGCTGCAGTCCGAGATGGCCAACCCGCGCGTTGGGGACCAGTTCCAGCATGCCCGGCAACATGCCGAGGCCGGCCCGCAACACCGGCGCCACCACGACATCGGCGGCCAGACGGCGGCACGGCGATGGTCCCAGCGGGGTCTCGACGGTGCCGTCTGCCATGGGCACATCGCGCAAGGCCTCGGCGCCCAGCAAGACGCTGATGCGATTGGCGAGCGCGCGGAAGCGGTCGGGCGGCGTGCCGGCGTCGCGCAGTTCGGCCAGGCAGTCGTGAACCAGTGGGTGAGTGACCAGGTGCAACACGGCGCAGAGAGCTTACACCGCAATTTCGGATTCACGTAGAATTCAGGCTGTATGCGTCTCCGCATCCTGGCTCTCGGCATCGCCCTCGTTTTCCTGGCACCGGCCTTTCGCGCCGGCCTGTCGGCCCGCCAGGTCACCAACGTCTCGCTGATCGTCGCCAACGGCATCGTCATCACGGTTGACGGGACCAGGCGCGTCCTGAATCCGGGGTCGGTGGCCATCAACGGCACCCAGATCGTGGCCGTCGACACGCCGGCCGCCATTGCCGCGCGCTATCGCAGCGCCGACACCATCGACGCCACGGGCAAGGTGGTGATGCCTGGCCTGATCAACACGCACACCCACGCCGCGATGGTGATGTTCCGCGGGCTGGGCAACGACCTGAACCTGATGGATTGGCTGCAGAAGTACATCTTCCCGGCCGAAGCCAAGACCGTATCGCCGGAGTTCGTGCGCGTCGGCACGCGGCTGGCCCTGCTCGAGATGATTCAGTCGGGAACGACCACCTTCGCCGACATGTATTACTTCGAAGAAGAAGTTGCCAAGGTTACCAAGGCTGCCGGCATGCGCGGTGTTCTCGGCCAGACCGTGATCGAGTTCCCGGTGGCCGATGCCAAGACGCCCGCCGAGGCGCTGGCCCGGACCGAAGCATTCGCCAAGCAGTTTGAACACGATGAGTTGATCACGCCGTCAATCGCGCCGCATTCCGTCTACACGCTTGACGCGAAGACCCTGACCGCCGTCAGCGAACTGGCCAAGCGGCTGATGATTCCAATCCAGATTCACCTCGCCGAAACGCAGGCGGAGAGTGGCCTGTCACAGGAACGGCATCACATGCGGCCGGTCGCGACCCTCGAGAGCCTGAACTTCTGGGCACCGACCACCCTTGCCGCGCATGGCGTGTGGATCAACGACGATGAGATTGCGCTCCTCAAGCGGCGCGGAGTCGGCGTGTCCAACAATCCTGAGAGCAACATGAAGCTCGCAAGCGGCACGGCACCGGTCATGAAATACCGGAAGGCCGGCGTCAACGTCGGCATCGGCACCGATGGCGCCGCCAGCAACAACGACCTCGACATGTTCGAAGCCATGCGGCAGACCGCGTTCCAGCAGAAACTGGTGTCGATGGACCCGACGGCGATCAGTGCTGCCGAAGCGTTGGAAATGGCCACGCTCGGCGGGGCCCGGGCGCTTGGTCGAGGGCAGCATCTCGGGTCGCTCGAACCGGGCAAGCTCGCTGACCTCATCATCGTCGGCATGTCGAAAGCGCGGCAGCAACCGTTGTTTGAGCCGATGTCGCAAATCGTCTACGCGTCGCGCGGCGACGACGTGGAGACGACGATCGTGAATGGGAAAGTGCTGATGCGCGATCGCAAAGTGCTGACCATGGACGAAGCCGCGGTGTTACGCGACGCGCGCGTCGCCGCGGACCTCGTGAGGAAGGCCGTTCAGTAGTCGGCGTCTAAGCGGTGTAAATTGGTGGCCTACTCGAGGACGCCGATGTACGGCAGGTTGCGGTACTGCTCGGCATAGTCGAGCCCGTAGCCGACCACGAAGCGGTCTTCAATGGTGAAGCCGACATAGTCGATCGTGACGTCGATTTTTCGGCGCGAGGGCTTGCTGAGCAAACAAGCGGTCCGCAACGAGCGGGGACCGCGCGCCAGGAGAATGTCCTGGAGGTAGTGCAGGGTCAGGCCGGTATCGACGATGTCTTCGACGATGATGACGTCGCGACCTTCGAGGCCGGAGTCGAGGTCCTTGGACAGGCGCACTTCGCCGCTCGACGTGGTGCCGGTCCCGTAGCTGGAGCAGGCCATGAAGTCGATGGTGACATCGCCCTCCATGGCGCGAATCAGGTCGCCGAGGAAAAGGAAGGCGCCCTTGAGCACGCAGATGAAATGCAACTGGCCAGTAGGAAGATCCTGCCGGATTTCCCTGGCGAGGTCGTTGATGCGGGCGGCGAGTTCGTCCGGACCGATCATGACAGCGGGCTTGGCAGTCGACATGGCCGAAAAGACTAGCACGATACGGACGGGAGTTCGATGAAGGCGTTTGACATCATCACCGAAACGGATGCGCGCACGCTGGAGATTGGCTCCAGTGTGACGCTCAAGCCCGGCGGGCATGTGACGCCGCTGGCGGCCGACACGCTGAAGGCCCGGCGCATCACGGTGCACAGCGACGTCGCCGAGGCCAGTCTCGACGGCCTGGCGCCGGTGGCCCCCGTTCGCGCGCTGGCCATTGGCAGTGATCACGGCGGCGTCGCGCTCAAAGCGGCCCTGCGGGACTACCTGCGTCAGAAAGGCCTGAGCGTGCTCGATGTCGGCACCGACGGTCCCGAGTCTGTGGACTACCCGGATATTGCCGCCCAGGCCGCCCGGCTCGTCGCCCGCAAGGAAGTGGATGCCGCCATCGTGATCGACGGCGCCGGCATCGGCTCAGCCATCGCCGCTAACAAGATCGACGGCGTTCGCGCGGCCATGTGCAACGACAAGACGCTGGCGCGGTATGCGCGCGAGCACAACGGCGCCAACGTACTGACGCTTGGCGCCACCCTGATTTCAGTGGACGACGCGAAGGCGATTGTCGACACGTGGCTGGCCACGCCGATGGGCGAGGCCCGCTACCTTCGCCGCCTGGCCAAGATTCGCGCGCTGGAGAAGACGCAATGACCGACTATCGGCGGGTCATCGAATTGATTCTCGAGGAGCTGGCACGGGCCGGCGCCGTGGCACCAACCCGATGTGCCTGCCATGGCTTCACGTTCGACTGCTGTCCCGACCGCGTCCAGCACGTGCTCGCTGCCGGGGCGACCCGCCTGGGCCTGCACGCCACCGACGGCGGCGCCCAGGGTCTGCCCGGACTGATCGACCACACCCTGCTGAAGCCGGACGCCACTGCGACTGACATCATCCAGTTGTGCAAAGAAGCCGTGGAATGGAAGTTCGCCACGGTCTGCGTCAACCCGACCTGGGTCGCATTGTCAGCGCAACAGGTCCGGGGCACCGGCGTGGCCGTCTGTTCGGTCGTCGGCTTTCCCCTGGGCGCCACGACGCCTGATGTGAAGCAGTTCGAGGCGCGCCGCGCCATCTTCGATGGCGCCTCCGAGATCGACATGGTGATCAACGTCGGCGCCCTCAAGTCGGGCGACGTGCGGCTGGTGTCGGACGACATCCGCGGCGTGGTGTCGGCCTGTCACGCCGCCGGCGCCGCCAGCAAGGTGATCATCGAAACGGCGCTCCTGACGGACGAAGAGAAGATCACCGCCTGCACGCTGTCGAAGGCGGCTGGCGCCGACTTTGTCAAGACCTCCACGGGATTCGGCCCCGGCGGCGCCACGGCTGCCGACGTGGCGCTGATGCGCCGTATCGTCGGCGACGAGATGGGCGTAAAGGCGTCGGGCGGCGTGCGCGACCTGGAGCAGATGAAAGCCATGGTTGCGGCAGGAGCCACGCGCATTGGTGCCAGCGCAGGCGTCAGGATCGTGAAGGAATCGCGGGGCGAGGCGGCAACGGTGAAGGCGAGCGGCTACTAATGCGTCGTGTGTGGTTGGTATTGCTGGTGCTGGTCGCGGCCGCACCGGCGTCGGCACAGACCGTCGAGCGGCTGCCCTGGTTCGCTGCCGACCTGCAGGGTGCCTGGGTGGGGCTGCCCACGGCCGAAGGCTGGGTGCCAACAGTCAGCGCCACCACGCCGCTTCCTGGGCGCGGCTGGGGCCTTGCGGGCGGCGCCACGGTCTATCCGCTGAAGCTCGGTGTCATGACGCTCGGTCTGGGCGTCTCGATGCACATGGGGAAGAACACCAGCAATGCGCTGACCTCGACGACGGGTTCGGGCGCCACCGAGAAGACCGTCCCCACCACGACCACTGTGACCACGCAGATCACCAGCCTGCTGCCGCAACTGTCGATTAACTTCGGCAATAAGCTCGGATGGAGTTACCTGAGCGCGGGCCTTGGGCGTTCGAAAGTGGTCAGCAGCGCCGAGAAGTTCGGCACCGCGCCGGCCCAAACCGTGCCCGAAGCATGGAACAGCGCGATTAACTTCGGTGGGGGAGCCAAGTGGTTCATGAAGCCCCACCTCGGCGCTGGCTTCGACGTGCGCTTTACGAAGCTCAGCTCGCGCGCGGCGACCGCGGTGCAGCCGGTATTTGGGAAGCGGACCCAGATGGTGACACTTAGCGTGGGGATTTCGATCCAGTAAAGGAAAGAATGGAGCGGGAGACGGGGATCGAACCCGCGACATCGAGCTTGGGAAGCTCGCGTTCTACCGCTGAACTACTCCCGCACAGCAAGGCCATTCTAGCAGACGTAGAGGCGGACCTGAAGGTCCGCCTCTACCCCCTGATAATCCCCAGAATCTCGTCCCGGCGCTTCTCCATGATCTCGGGGGTCAGGCCCTCGAGATTCAGGCGAAGCAGCGGTTCGGTGTTCGACTGGCGAACATTGAAGTGCCAATCGTCGAACTCCACCGAGACGCCGTCGAGCATGTAGACATTGCCCGTGGCGTAGCGCCTGGCGAGTTCCTGGATCTTCTGGTCGGCGATCCCCATATTGGCAACCTTGGTGTTGATCTCGCCGGAGATGAAGTACTTCTCGCGCAGCGGCTTCAGCAGGTCGCGCAGCGACATGCCTTTCTTCGACATCAGGTCCAGGATCATCAACGCCGGAATAAACCCGTTGTCGGCGTAGAAGTTGTCCCGGAAGTAGTAGTGCCCCGTGACTTCGCCGCCGAACACCGCGTCGTCCTCGCGCATGCGGCGCTTGATGAAGGCGTGACCGACGCGGTTCATCAACGCCGTGCCCTGGTACTTCGCGACGATGTCCTTGACGGCGTAGCTGGCGCGGACGTCGTAGATCACCGTCTGGCCCGGCTGCTTCAGCAGGAAGGCCTCGGCCAGCAGCGCCGTGATGAAGTCGCCGGCGATGAACTCGCCGCTGCCGTCGATGAAGAAGCAACGGTCGGCGTCGCCGTCCCAGGCGATGCCGATGTCGGCCTTCTGGGCAAGCACAGCGGCGGTAATGTCCTGGCGGTTCTCTTCGATCAGCGGATTGGCTTCGTGGTTCGGGAAGGTGCCGTCCACCTCGAAACACAGTCGCGTGGTCTTGCAGGGGAGCCGATCGAACAGGCGCGGCGCGACGAAGCCGGCGACGCCGCTGCCGGCGTCGAGCACGACATTGAAGGGCTTGATCGCCGACGCGTCGATGAACGACATGACGTGCTCGACATAGCGATCCATGATCTCGCGCTTCTCGACCGTGCCGCGCACAGCTGGCGGCGCGGGAATGGCGCCAGCCATGATCATGTCCTTCATTTCCTTGATGCCGGCTTCACCACTCAGCGGGAACGCTTCGGCGCGGACCATCTTGCAGCCGTTGTACTCACCGGGATTGTGCGACGCCGTGATCTGCGCGCCGCCGTCCAGCCGGTCGGCCGCCACGGCAAAGTACATCTGATCGGTGCCGAGCAGGCCGTAGTCGATGATGGTGCCGCCCTGCAGCGTCGCGCCGTCAATGAACGCCGCCGTGAGCGACGGTGACGACACGCGCATGTCGCGCGTCACCGCGTATTTGCCGGGTCCCAGATAGGCGATGAAGGCCCGGCCGAGCTGATGGAACAGCTCTTCGGTGATCTCGGACGGATAGAGGCCACGGACGTCGTAGGCCTTGAAGACAGCTGGGTTGATCATAGGGTCGTATAGTCGGTCAGTTGGGTCTTGTCGCCAATCACCGCGGCCGACTTCATCACCGCGTTGCGGCCGATGTGGCAGTTGCGGCCAATGATCGGCCCGTGCACGACGGCGCCCTGGCCGATGCGCGTGTTCGGCCACACGATGGTGTTCTCGACATCGGCGCCTTCCTCGACGAGCACCGATCGGCCGAGCACTGAGTACGGGCCAATGCGCGCGCCGCCCTTGACGTGCACGCCGGCGTCAATGAAGCAGGGGGCGACGAGCGTCACGCCGTCGTCAATCCTCGCCTCGGGCGACACGATGGGCTGCGTTCGGTCGGCGGTCGCAAACACGCCACCAGAGAACTTGCCGTCGAACATGTCGTGGTGCACCTGGATGTACTTCTCGGGCGTGCCAATGTCGATCCAGTAGCCGCGGTCGATGTAGGCGACGAACATGTCGTGCTTCTCGATCAGCGAAGGGAAGTAGGCTCGCTCGATCGAGTACGACACGTCCTTGGGGATGCGGTCGAAGGTGTCGGGCTCGAGCACGTAAATGCCAGCGTTGATCGTGTCGCAGGTGATCTCGTCAGGGTTCGGCTTCTCGAGGAACCGGCGGACGCGTCCGTCGCTCTCGGTTTCGACCAGGCCGTACGCCGTGGGGTTGTCCACCGGCGTCAGGACGATCGTTGCCTTGGCCTTTCGCTCGCGGTGGAAGTTGACCACCGCGTTGACGTCGACGCTGCTCATTACGTCGCCGTTGAACACCACGATCGTGTCGGTCACGTGTTGCGCGGCATAGCGAATGGCGCCACCGGTGCCGAGCGGCGCCGGTTCGACAACGTAGCGCAAGCGGACGCCGGTGCCCGTGCCATCGCCGAACACATCTTCGATGCGTCGTGGCTGGTAGTTCAGGCTGAGGATGACCTCGTCGATCTCCGGCACCTGCTTGAGCTGGTCAATCTGGTAGTGGAGAAAAGCGCGGTCGAAAATGGGAACGACTGGCTTCGGTGTGTGGAGGGTCAGCGGGCGCAGCCGCGTGCCCTTGCCCCCGGCAAGAAGAATGGCTTTCATGGCAAACTTCCATCTTACCCTACCGAGAGGTAGAATAGCCGCGGCCGACATGAACCTGCCAAACAGCCTAACCATCGCGCGCATCTTTCTGGTGCCGGTGCTGGTGTCGGTGCTGTTGACGAAGTTCGAAGGACGGCTGGTCATGGGCCTGCCGGTCGAGCTGGTCGCGGCCGCGATTTTCGGCGTTGCCTCCCTCACTGACTGGCTCGACGGATACCTCGCACGGCGCCGCAACCAGGTCACGGCGATCGGACAGGTGCTCGATCCGCTTGCCGACAAGTTACTCATCTCAGCCACGTTGATTTCCCTGGTCCAGCTCGGCCTGGCGTCGGCGTGGATGGTCGGCGTGATCATTGGACGGGAGATTGCGGTGACCGGCCTCCGGAACCTGGCGTACTCGCGCGGGCTCGCCATGCCGGCCTCGGGCCTGGGTAAGTTCAAGATGGCATCGCAAGTGATTGCGATCCTGCTGTTGATTCTGGGCTGGGAGCGCTTGCCCGCGTTGCTGGTGTTAGGGCAGGCCGCGCTGTGGGTGGTGCTGCTGACGGCCGTGATCTCAGCCGTCGGCTACTACCAGGGATTCCAGCGCGCCATGGTCGAACGCGCCGCAAAGGTGACCGACTTCGAAGCGGCGAAGTCGGCCCGGGAAAAGAAGATCAGTTAGCCCGCGCGCTAGCGGCGGGGCACCGCAAGATCCGTCACCTCGACCACATCCGTGGTCTTGAGCAGCAACAGTTTCGCTGACGTCGCTGACGGGTCGGTCACGATGGCCTCGCCAATGTGCACCAGCGGCCGGCCGTCCTTGCGGTCGCGGTAGATCGCGAACCGGGCGCCGACCGTCACGCCGGCATCGGTGCCGCGCGCAATCGAGAACGAGTCGCCGTCGGCGAACATCTCCCGTCCCGCGCCGCCGGTCAGGATCTGTACGCGCTCGGTGAAGTCGGGCGCCAGGAGCGTGGTGTTGGGCGTGGGCAGCACGGCTTCGACGTAGGGCGTCAGGTAGTCGTCGGGTTCGATCGCGTCGCACGCGAAGTCGACGTGGACGATGGCAGTGACGTCGTCCAGGGCGGTGAGGGTGACCCACCCCAGGGTGCGAATCGGCACGTAGCCACCTTCTCTCGGAAGTTCGGCTTTCCAGCCGGACGGCAACCGGCGGACCAGGTAGCGCTGGCCAATGGCCATGCCGTCCTCGGGCTGGCGGGGTACCACGGCGTCGTCGCCGCGGCTCATGGCCAGGTGCGGGAGGACGTAGTGGGGGCCGCGAATGCGGACGGTCGGGACCGGGATGGCCGGCACGAGCTGATCCGCGCACATGACATGCGCAGGCAGGACCGTGCGGGATGCGAGGGGCAGGCGGGGTTGGGCCCACACAGGGGCCGCCGCCATCACGGTGAGGGCGATCACGAGCATGCGGACGCGCATGGATGCCTACTTTCCGGCGGGTACTCCGCCCTTGAGCTCCGCGACGCGCTTCTGCGTCAATACAAGAAACTCACTTTTTTCAAACTCACGGAGCAAGCGTTCGTAGTAGGGGAGCGCTTCGGCTTTCTTGTCGGTTCGATAGAGGCATTCCGCTAGATGGTAATAGACGGCATCGCGGTTGCTGAACCCGGGGTCGGCCTTGAGCAAATCCATGAAGCGGTCGATGGCGCCCGGGTTCCAGTTCACTCGGTAGTAGTAAAAACCCACCTTGTATTCGGCTTCACTCAGCCGGTCCCTGGCTTCGCGCTCCATCGTGCGCGCCTCGGACATCAGGCCGCTGTTGGGGAATCGCTGCAGGAAGATCTCGACCTCCTTGATGGCGTCCTTGGTGGATGACTGGTCGCGCTCGGGCGCCAGCATCTGCAGCATGTGCGAACGCGCCAATTGCAACTGCGCATAGTCGGCGCGCTGACTGGTCGGGTAGAACGTGAGGAACTCGCGAAATTCGTTGGCGCCGAGCAGCAACGACTCCGTGCTCTTCTCGCTGATGTAGGTATCACCGAGCGCCAGCTTGGCGTCGGGGCGATACGGGCTCTGCGGGTAGTTGTCGACGAGGTTCCGCAGGTACTCGCGCGCGTTCAGCCATTTCCGGTCCTTGGCCGCCTCGGTGCCCTTGTCGAACAGGAACTTATCGGCGTCCGCCATGCCGACGGGGACCGTCGGCGACTTGGCTGCACAGCCACCGGCCAGCGCGGCCACCAAGGCCAGCGCGGCTACTACTCGAATGCCACTCATGCGTTCGTCGCTTCCATCCAGCGCCACATCGCCCGAAGACCTTCTTCGAGCGTCACCGACGGCGCAAAGGCCAGGTCCTGCCTGGCGAGTGTCGTGTCGGCGTAGGTATCGCGCATATCGCCCTTCTGCGGGCTTTGTTGATCGATCGTGACCTTACGGCCAGAGACGCGGGCAATCAGGTCGAAGACCTCCCGCAGGGAGACGCGCGATCCCCCGCCAATATTGTAGACGCGCCCGGGCACGCCGCGGACGGCGGCCGCCGCGGTCGCCGTCACGGCATCGGCGACGAAGGTAAAGTCCCGGGTCTGCAGGCCATCCCCGAACTGAATCAGCGGCTTACCGGCCAGAACCGCCGAGAAGAA
>CAMBHC010000054.1 GCA_945866285.1 Candidatus Sulfopaludibacter sp. SbA3
GGCGTTGGTCAACAGGCGCGGCGGCACGTAGGTGGCCAGGCTCTTGATCTCTACTCGGCGGACGTTCAAAACAACCCCCTCCCGGGCATCGTGTGCCCGAAATACTCGTAGGCGCGCGCCGTCGCAATCCGGCCGCGCGATGTCCGCTCCAGGAAGCCGATCTGGATCAGATACGGCTCGTACATGTCTTCGATGGCATCGGCCTCTTCACTGAGCGCCGCCGCCAGGCTGCCCAACCCCACCGGGCCGCCATTGAACTTCTCGATGATCGTCAGCACCAGCCGGCGATCGCTCTCATCGAACCCATACTGATCAACATCGAGCAGGGTCATCGCCGCGCGCGCCACGTCCACCGTGACGCGGCCATCGGCGCGGACTTGCGCGTAGTCGCGGACCCGGCGCAGCAAGCGGTTCACGATCCGCGGGGTACCGCGCGACCTCGCCGCGATCTCCTTCGCGGCCTCCCCGTCCATGGGCACGCCCAGGATGCGCGCCGAGCGGCGCACAATCTCTTCGATGTCGCGAGCATCGTAGAAATCGAGGCGATGGACGATGCCGAAGCGCGCGCGCAAGGGTGACGTCAGCAGCCCGGCGCGAGTGGTGGCGCCAATCAGCGTGAACGGCTCGACCGGCACCTTCACCGACCGGGCCCCCGGGCCCTGGCCAATCACGATGTCGAGTTCGAAATCCTCCATCGCGGGATACAGGATCTCCTCGATCGCCGGCGACATGCGGTGGATCTCGTCGATGAACAGCACTTCGCGCGGCTGCAGGTTCGACAGGATGCCCGCGAGATCGCCCGGCTTCTCGATCACGGGCCCCGAGGTGGTGCGGATCGGCACGCCGAGTTCGTTGGCGATCACATACGCCAGCGTCGTCTTGCCGAGACCTGGCGGGCCATAGAGCAGCGCATGATCGAGGTGCTCGCCGCGCTGTTTCGCAGCGGTAATCGACACGTGCAGTTGTTCGCGGACGCGGTCCTGGCCGATGTACTCGTCCAAGCGCCGCGGACGGAGGCCGGCCTCCTCCTGCGCATCCTCAGCCACGCGTGACGGCGTCGTCAGGCGCTGGTCAGGCACGGGAGAGATCCTTCAACGCCGACCGCAGGACGTCCTCAAACCGCTGCTCGCCAACATTGTCCACCAGCTTGTCGAGTGACTTGTCGACCGCCTGCCGATGGTAGCCGAGATTGGTCAGCGCCGACACCAGATCGTCGCGCAAGGCGTCGCCCGGCGAGGGCGTCGCGTCACTCGCGACCATGGCCTTCGGCAGGCGGTCGCGCAGCTCCACGCACATCCGCTCCGCCGTCTTCTTGCCAACACCGGGAATGCCGGTAAGCCTGGCGAGGTCATTGCGCTGAATCGCGCCGACAAGGTCCTTCGTCTCGATCCCAGACAGCACGGACAACGCCAGCTTCGGCCCGATCCCGCTGACCGCAATCAGCCGCTCGAACATGCTGAGCTCGAGCGCCGTCGCAAACCCATACAGCGACAGCTGGTCTTCACGAACATGCGTGTGGATGCGGAGCGCAATCTCGGAACCCGGATCGCCGGCGGTATAGAAGGTCGACAGCGGCACCTGCACGTCGTAACCAACACCAGCCACATCGACGATCAGGCGGTTGGGATGCTTCTCGAACACCTGGCCCCGCAGCAACGCGATCATCTGACCGCCGCCGGCTTGTAGTGGCGCCAGCTGGTCTCGGCCTTGGTCCCCTTGGATGCAGGCCGTCCCTTTGACGTGCCCTTGCCGGCATGCAGGTGACAGATTGCGACCGCCAGCGCATCCGCCGCGTCGTGCGGCGTGGGAACAGCGTCGAGACCCAACAACAGCTTTACCATTTGCCCGACCTGAGCCTTTTCCGCGCGCCCGTATCCAACCACCGATCGCTTGATCTCGGCCGGAGTGTATTCAATGACGGTGACGCCCGCCTCGGTAGCTGCCAGCATGGCGACTCCGCGCGCATGCCCCAGCTTCAGGGCGCTGCGCGCGTTCACCGCGTGAAAAATGCTTTCGATGACGACGAAGTCGGGACGCTGCGCAGCGATGTGAGCAGAAAGTTCGCGATAGATGATCGAGAGCTGCTCGGGAAAGGTGGCGGCGACCCCGGCGCGGACGGCTCCGCACGCCACCAGCTGGTGGCGCCGGCCGTCGCTGTCCACGCAGCCGTAGCCGGTGCACTGCGAGCCGGGGTCGATGCCGAACACTCTCACGCCAGCGAGGCCTCGATCTCCTTTTCCTCGATGTCGAAGTTCGACCACACCTGCTTGACGTCCTCGTGGTCGTCGAGCGCGTCCATCAGCCGAATCATCTGGTTGGCGGGACCGCCAGTGAGCTTCACGTAGTTCGCCGGCAGCATGGCCACCTGCGCGCTCGCCGGCTCAACGCCCGAGCCCTTGATCGCGTCGCGAACCGCTTCAAACGCGGCCGGGTCGCTCAGCACTTCCCAGCTCTCGCCTTCGTCCTGCACGTCGTCCGCGCCGGCTTCGAGGGCAATGTTCAGCAGTTTTTCCTCGTCGGCCTTGGCCTTCTCGACGACGATCAGGCCCCTCTTGGAGAACATCCAGGCCACCGAGTTGGTGGCGCCAAGGTTGCCGGCATGCTTTTCGAGCATGTGGCGCAACTCGCCGACCGTCCGGTTCTTGTTGTCGGTCAGCGTCTCGATGATCAACGCCGAGCCGCCGGGGCCATAGGCCTCGTAGGTGATCTCGTCGTACATCACGCCCGGCAGCTCGCCGGTGCCGCGCAAGATCGCCTTCTTGATGTTGTCGGCGGGCATGTTCACTTCTTTGGCCGCCGCAATGATGGTCCGCAGGCGCGGGTTCATGCCCGGATCACCGCCGCCGCTACGGGCAGCCACGGTGAGTTCCTTGATCAGGCGCGTGAAAACCTTGCCGCGCTTGGCGTCGGCCGCGCCCTTCTTGTGCTTGATTGTGTGCCACTTGGAATGGCCGGACATGCGGTGACTCCTCGGAAAGGCCGTAGGGACGAACCTTTAGGTTCGTACAGGGTAGAAATGGCTATGTTACCCCCGCCGGGCCAGGATGATCCAGACTTCGGAGCGAAGGTCCCACGGCCCACCCCGATAGTCGCCCAGCAGGGCCGACACCTCAAGGCCGGCCTTTTCGAGCCGGCGGACCATCTGCGGCACGGTCAGGGTTCGGAAAGCGAGGCCGAACTTCTGACGCACGGCATTCTTGCCGCGGCCCTCCACGAACTCCTGCTCGAAGCGGGTGATCTGCTTCGCCCGGTCCTGGACAACCGATTCCACCAGCGTGATGGGCTTGCCGTTGGGACCCCGCTTGCCGCGCATGCTGATGCGCTTGGAATACTCGTCCCAGGCCGGCAAGTCAGCGACCAGCTCCAGTCCGAAAGTCCCTTTTCTTGTCAGCCCGCGTGACACGGCCGCCAACGTCTTGGTGAGATCGCGCTCGACCAGCAGCGACTGCAGGATGCCGTAGGGCGCCATCACGAGCGGGAACGACTTGTCGGGAAAGGGCAGGAACCGGATGTCGCCTCGGACCAGTTGGACCTGTGACTGCAACCGGGCCCGTCGCACGCGCTTGCGGGCGCGATCCAGCATGGGCTGCGACCGGTCAATGCCGACCACGGTCGTGCCGTTGCGGGCCACGGGCAGCGCCACGCGGCCGGTGCCGCAGCCCAGCTCAAGGACCGGGCCCCTGACCGTCGAGGCCATGTGCTTCCAGAACGCGATGTCACGGCGGCCGACCGTCTGGGCGTTTTCCCAGTCGTAATACGCCGCGTACTCGTCCCAGCCGTGCCAGCCTTCCATGCTCGTGGCTAAGAGTTTACAGTTAACGCCATGCCGAGCTTCTTTCAGATTCGCAAGAAGGTGCATTGGTCCGACACCGACGCGGCCGGCGTGGTGTGGTTTCCGAACTTCCTCGGCTGGTTCGAAGACGCGGAAGAGGAGCTGTTCGCGTCGCTGGGGCGGTCGCGGCAGTCGCTGCTCGACTCGCACCAGTTCGGCATGCCTCGGGTCGAGGTGCACTCCAAATTCCGCGCCCCCGCGCGGGCGGGCCAGATCGTCCGAGTCGGCAGCAGCACCACGGTCGAGAACCCGCGCCGCCTGCACCACGCCTTCGAGATTCGCGACGATGCGACGGCACAGTTACTGGCCGAAGGATTCGTCCGGGTCGCGTGCGTGGATTTATCGACCTGGTCCGCTCGCGATCTGCCCGACGACGTGCTGCGGCTGGTCTCGGGCCTGCCGGACCTGGCCGAACGCCAGGCGCGTGGCGCCGTCGAACTGCCCTGGACGTAGGCATGAACAGGAGATCAAGAGATAAGAAGCATTTGATCATCTGGCTCTTAGTCTTCTGGTCTCCTGCTGTGTTATTGATCGCGCAGGAGCCGGGCGACCCGTGGCCGACGACCGTTGACCAGTTCCGCTCGGCCGTCCAGAAGGTGCTCGTCGACACCGGTGTGCCAGGCGCCGGCCTCGCGCTGGTGCGCCAGGCGGGTGTCGAATGGGCGGGAGGTGTCGGACTGGCCGATCGGGATCGCCGCACGCCGGTCACGGGCGACACGCACTTCCGCGCCGGATCAATCAGCAAGACCTTCATTGCGATGGCGCTTGTCCAGCTTTCGGAGGACGGCGACCTCGACCTCGATACGCCACTGGCTGAGGTTGCCTCGGAGGTGCCGTTCAACAACCCGTGGGAGGCCGGCCATCCGGTGCGGGTCATTCACCTGCTGCAACACACCGCCGGCTTCGACGACATGCACTTCAACGAGATCTACAACCGGCTCGATCCAGCGGATCTGCCGCTGCTCGACGTGCTGCGCCGCAACCCGCACTCGCGCGATGTCCGCTGGCGGCCCGGAACGCGCGTGTCGTACTCCAACCCCGGCTACGGCGTCGCCGGCTACCTGATCGAGAAGATCACCGGCCGGCCGTACGAAGAGTTCATCACCGAGCGCACCTTCACGCCGATCGGCATGGCGACCAGCAGCTTTCACCTGACGCGCGCCGACGAGGCACTGTTGGCGAAGGGCTATCGCGATCGCTCCGGGCCGGCGGTGCCGTACTCGCAGATCTACCTGCGCCCCGCGGGCAACCTCCACACCTCGCCGGCGGAACTCGGCAAGTTTGTCCACGTGCTGCTCAATTGGGGCGAGAACGCCGACGACCTCGTGATCGATCCGGAGTACCTGAGCAACATGGAGCACCCGCGCAGTTCGCTGGCGTCCGACGCGGGGCTGCGCGTCGGCTACGGCTCGGCCATCGCCGCGTCCACGACCGAAGGCTTCCCCATGCTGGGCCACGGCGGCGGCATCGACGGCTTCTCTTCGCTCTACGCCTACTCGGCCGCCCGCGATGTCGGCTACGTGGTGTTGCTGAACTCGACGCACTCACCGGAGGCCATGCGGCGGATTTCCCAACTGGCCGTACGCTACCTGAAGGCCGACGTGGAACCGCCAGCCAAGCCGCGGGTCGCGTTGCCTGCGGGCGTCCTGGAACGCTACCAGGGGTACTACCATCCGGCCAATCCGCGGAACCAGGCAGTGATGTTCCTCGAGTGGCTCGTGACCGGGACCACGGTCACGACGACGGCCACGGGCCTGCGTCTCGCTCCGGTGTTCGGCAAGGCGGACGACCTGATTCCGGTGGCCAACAACCTGTTCCGGCGTGAGGCCGATGCGGACGCGACGCTGGTGTTCACCCCTGATGAACTGGGTGCCATGGTGTTGACCGGCGGCATGACCTATTCCGAGCGGCGGCCGCGCTGGCTGATCGAGATCGTCCGCTGGTCGGTGCTCGGATCGTTAGCCCTCGTTCTGACGCCAGTCGCACTGCTGGTCGCCTGGGGCATTCACGCGAAGCGCGCGACCCCGTCGGGCTTCTGGTGGACGAAGAGCTCGCTCCTGCTCGGCAGCGCCGGCGTGCTGTTGATCGTGCTCGGCGTGATGAACGTGTCTGACCTCAGTCTCGGCACGCAGAACGTGTGGACCGCCGCCATCTTCGTGGGCTCCCTCCTGCTGCCGACCGCCGCGATCCTGTCGCTGCTGTTCGCGCTCGACGCGTGGCGGCGCGGCGCAGGTCCCTGGCTCCGCGCCTACGCCCTCATCGTGTCGCTGGCAGCGTGCGTGCTCACGGCCTACCTGGCCTACTGGAGCATGCTGGCCTTCCGCCCATGGGCCTTCTAGGCCCGTGACGTCGCGGGCCCCCGGTACTTCACCGACGCAAAGCCCACGATCAGGCCGACGATCGAGCCGGGCAGGACGATCTCCCAGAGATACGGACTACCGATCGTGACGAGGTAGGCAAAGAACGCGCGGACCGCCAATCCGACGGTCACAGTAATCGCCATCGACTGCGTCTTCTGCGCCACCAGGCCGATGATGGCGCCAGCCACCAGGCCCTTGAACATGGACCCGGCAACAATCACGCCGATCTGTGACGGGATCTCCGGACCTCCGGTGATAAGCGCGGTCAGGCCGTCGAAGATGCCGAGAAAGCCGCCAAGCAGCATCGCGAATACGGGTTTCTTCATTCGTTCCTCCTGAAAGACCTGTTCAACATCGCGGACACGACCTTGTACAAGAACGGCGGATTCTTCAAATGCCGGCCATCACCAGCAATACGAATCGCATCACGACGTACGCCAACAGCACCAGGATCGGTAGTTCGTATCGCTGGTAGACGCGCAGTTCGCGGTAGAAAACGTCGTCGCCGTCGGCATCCACGGAGCCTTCGTGACGCGCCATCTCGCCTTCGGCGGTCTGGAAATCCAGCGGCACCAGCGTAATCTCGCCGCCGCGCGTACGTTCGACAACCGAGAAGCGGGTGGCGGGAAACGACATCGGTAAGTCGGAAGGCTACACTAGATGGCGTGACGGAATGGAATGCGGCGTCGTATCACAAGGTGTCGGGACCCCAGACCAGTTGGGGGCAGCGGGTGCTGTCGCGGCTGTCAGTCAACGGCGACGAACGGGCGATCGACGCCGGCTGCGGAAGTGGCCGGCTGACAAGCGAGCTGATGGAACGCCTGCCGCGGGGTCGGCTCGTCGCCATCGATCGCTCGTGGAACATGCTGATGACGGCCCGCACCAACTTGCGGCCCGCGTTCGGCAACCGGGTCTCGTTCGCGCAGGTGTCCCTGCCGGCACTGCCCTTCGCGAACTGGGCCGACCTGGTGTTCAGCACCGCGACGTTTCATTGGATCAAGGATCACCAGGCGCTGTTCAATAACATCTTGACGGCGTTGCGGCCCGGTGGCCACCTGATGGCGCAGTGCGGGGGTGGCCCCAACCTGGCGCGCGCGCATGCGCTGGCGGAACAACTGATGCGCGCCGAGCCCTTCGCCCCCTACTTTGGCGACTGGCCTGGCCCGTGGGAGTTCGCCAACGCCGAAGTCACGGCCGCGCGCTTGGAGCACGCTGGCTTCACCGAGATCGTCACCAGCATCGAAGAGGCGCCGACTACGCTCGCCAGCGAGGCGGACTATCGTGAGTTCGTCACGACCGTGATTTACCACACGCACCTCGAACGCCTGCCGAGCCCCACGCTCAAGCAAGCCTTTATCGATCGCGTCACCGAACTGTCGGGGCGTGAAGATCCGCCGTTCACCCTCGACTACTGGCGCCTGAACATCAGTGCCACGAGACCACGCCCATGACCCATCCATCCGTCATCCGGCCCGCCGATCACGCGACCTATGCCGCCAACAAGATGGGCAAGGTAACGCTGTTCGAGTCGCCGCGCCTGCTGGTGGGCCTCAACGCGTTCGAGCCGGGCCAGGAGCACGCGCTGCACGCGCATGCCGGGCAGGACAAGGTCTATCACGTGCTCGAAGGTGACGGACTGTTCCTGCTCGACGGCCAGGAACTGCGGATGACCGCCGGCGACCTGCTGGTGGCGCCAGAGGGCGTACCCCACGGGGTGCGAAACAACGGCCATGGACGGCTGCTGGTGCTGGCCGTACTCGCGCCGGCGCCGGCACCGGCCCATGCCTGACCTGCATTAACATTCTCGGCGTGAAGACACCGTCGTTCGCCGACATCGCGTCGCGCTATCGCATCAGCAACGGCACCCGCTTTCGGCTGGCCGACATCGAGCCAGCCGATCCCTGGGGTGTCTCACTGAAGGGCACCGCCGAGGATTTGCTGTCGGACGGCGTCAAGCGATTGGCCGACTTGCAGGAGCGGCTCTATGCCCAGGACCGCTGGTCGGTCCTGCTGATCTTCCAGGCCATGGACGCGGCCGGCAAGGACGGCACCATCAAGCACGTGATGTCGGGCATCAACCCGCTCGGCTGTGAGGTTCACGCGTTCAAGGCGCCGTCGAGTGAAGAGCTGGATCACGACTTCCTGTGGCGAACCTCCCGGGTGCTGCCGCGCCGCGGCCACATCGGTATCTTCAACCGGTCGTACTACGAGGAAACACTGGTGGTGCGTGTGCACCAGAACATCCTCGCCCGCCAGCAGTTGCCCCCTGCCCTCGTAACCAAGAATATCTGGCGCGAGCGGTTTGAAGACATCAATGCCCACGAACGCTACTTAGCGCGCCAGGGCATCGTCATCCGCAAATTCTTCCTGCACGTGTCGAAAGAAGAACAGCGACGGCGCTTCCTGAAGCGGCTCGAAGAATCTGACAAGCACTGGAAGTTCTCTCTCGCGGATGTCGGCGAGCGGGCGCATTTCGTGGAATACATGCAGGCGTACGAAGACACCATCCGGCACACCTCGACGGAGTGGGCGCCGTGGCACGTCATTCCGGCCGACCGCAAATGGTTCACCCGCATCGCCGTCGCCGCCACCATCGTCGACACCATCGAAACGCTGCACCCGCGGTTTCCCTCGGCCGACCCGAAGGTGAAGGCGGAACTCACCAAGGTCAAGGCCGCACTCGAAGCCGAAGTGAAGGCCGGCGCCGCCAAGGCGAAGGGCCGCGCGAAATGAAGCGCTGCTCGTGGCCCGGTGAGGACCCGCTCTACGTCAGCTACCACGACGATGAGTGGGGACGGCCAGTTACGGACGACACGCGGCTGTTCGAGAAGATTTGTCTCGAAGGGTTTCAGGCCGGTTTGAGCTGGATCACGATCCTGCGCAAGCGCGAGCACTTCCGCACGGCGTTCAAGGGATTCGACCCGTCCATCGTCGCGCGCTTCACAGCGACGGACGTGCAGCGGTTGCTCACGGACGAGGGCATCGTCCGTCACCGCGGCAAGATTGAGTCCACGATCAACAACGCGCGGCAGGCGCTGGATCTGATCGAAGAGAAGGGCTCGCTGGCCGCCTACTTCTGGTCATGGGAGCCGGCCGCCGCCGATCGGCCCAGCACGGTAACGCGTGAGACGCTGGTGACGATGACCACCTCAGCGCAGTCGATCGCGATGTCCAAGGACCTGAAGAAGCGCGGCTGGTCGTTCGTTGGACCGACCACCAGCTACGCGTTCATGCAGGCCATGGGACTGGTCAACGACCACATCCATGACTGCGGTGTGCGCGGCGACGTCGAAAAAGCGCGTGCCAGGCTGAAGCGGCCGCGCTAGCGCCGCGCTACTGCTGCGTGACTTTGTAGCCCTTGTCGGCCAGCAGCATAGGCAACCCATCGGGGCCGACCAGGTGGGCGGCGCCAACCACGATGAAGCAGCCGGCGTTCTGCTGCAGGCAGGCGTCCACATGCGGAACCCAGTTGTGATTGCGCTCCACCAACAGCCGGGCATACAGGGTGGGCGAGTCGGCAAACCCGACGAGCAGCGATTTCTCCAGCCCCTTGATGTCGCCAGCCGCCCACTGTTGCGCCATCTCCCGAACGTTGCCGACTTGCGTGTCGATGTCCTTCATGCTCGACACCAGCATGTCTTCCTGCAGCTTGGGTGGCAGTTCGTCGAACCGGTCGATCTGGTACGCCAGCGTCTCGAGGGCTTGACGCTTCAGCCCGCCAGCCTTCGCGCGGTCGAAGAAATGCTTGTCGATGCCCAGGTCAGTCTTGAAGCCAGCCGCCTGCAGCGATGGCTCCATCAGCGTGATGGCAACCAGCCATGGCTTCATGCGCTGCAGCGCCATCATGGGTAGCCCGACTGCCGCGGCGCGCCGAGACACCTCGGCAAAGGTGGCTGGCGCGACGATTTGATCGAGCGTGCGGCCAGCGGTCAACATCGCTTTACCGAGGGCGTTCATCACCTGCGCCGGGTCGGCCATCTCGTCGAAGTCGACTTCCTCGACGAGGGTCTTCGAGGCCGAAAACGCCTGGTTGATGGCGGTGTCGAGCGGATAGAAGTCCGGCGTAAGCACGTGCAGCGAACCGAGCAGATAAGCCACTGAACCGCCGGGGCCGTCAACCCGCCAGAGGAAGTGCCGCTTCCCCTCCTGCGCGACGACGGTGCTGCCGGCGAGGCAGATCGCAACAAGCGCAGCCAAGATTCGTCTGCGAAGCATCCCAAAGGCTAACATGGTGATGATGGACGTTCGCGAAGTGCTGACCGGGGCGGTGGTGATGGCGCCAATGACCAAGGGGTCCAACCTGCCCTATCGCCGCCTATGCGTGGAGCTGGGCGCGCGCGTCACGATCAGCGAGATGACCGTGGCCAGGCGCCTGAAGCAGCGGAAGAAAGGCGAGTTCGCGCTGATCCGAAAGTTCGAAGGTGAGCCATTCTTCGGCGTGCAGCTCGCCGGCACCAATCCCGAGGAGATTGGCTGGGCCACCGCCCTCGTCGAATCGCGCGGCGTGGATCTGGTTGACCTCAACTGCGGCTGTCCCATCGACCACTTCACGCACAAGGGCATCGGCGCGGCCCTCGGCCGCCAGCCCGCCCGCATCCGCCGGATTGTCGAGTGCATGAAGAAGGCGGCCACCAGGATCCCGGTCACGGTGAAGCTGCGATTGGGATGGAACGACGAGACGCGAAACGTGCTGGACCAGGCACGGGCTGCCGTCGATGGCGGCGCCGACGCCCTCTTCGTGCACGGCCGCACGCGCAATGCCCGCTATCGCTTCGCCGCCGACTGGGACGCAATCGGCACGGTGGTTGCCGCGGTTCCGGTGCCAGTCGTCGGCAATGGCGACATTCTCTTTCCGCATGACATTGCCGAGGCCAAGGCGCGGTCTGGGTGCGCCGGTG
>CAMBHC010000055.1 GCA_945866285.1 Candidatus Sulfopaludibacter sp. SbA3
GGACCAGCGTCGTGAGTACGCCAAGCGTCAGCCAGTGGACCCACTCGAATGAGTCGGTCTCCACCAGCTCCGCGTCACTGCGCGCGTCAGTTTGCTCGCTCTGCGCAACAGACGGCCCAGCCTGTCGCCGGGTGAACAGCTTCAGGCCGCCGAACAGGAAGTAGGCCGCGAACGTGACGACGACATGAGCGAACAGGTTGTTGCCGTAGGTCTGCATCTCGTGCCCGCCGAGGCCGATGCGACCCATGATGTCGTTGACGATCGCGCCGGTCGGTGCGAAGGGTGACAGCGCACCGGCTTGCGCGCCGTTGCCGACCATCAGGGCCATGAGAAACGGCGAGACCGCGGCCCGCGCGCCAACGGCCATGGCCATCGGCGCCAGGATCGCCGTCGTCGCGATGTTGCCCGGTCCGATGCTCGACAGGGCCAGCGCAATCAGGAAGAACATGATCGGGATGACGCCGGCATTACCGCGGCACAGCCGCACCGCGCGCGAAGCGAGGCGGCCCAGCGTGCCGTTGAGGCCGGCCATCCCAAAGAGCAGGGTCACGCCAACCAGGGTCAGGAACAGCTGGATCGGGAACGTCCCGATCACCGTGTTGAGCGGCATGCCGCCGAGATACACGCCGACGATCCACGCAAACGCGAGCGACACCACGCCCACATTCACCTGGGTCAACATGCTGAGCGTGATCGCGACGAGCAGCGCGACCAGCGAAATCCACGCGAGGTTCATCGGGTCTCCTCCAGGAGCGAACGAAGCAGAACGGCCGGGTGCGACGCGCGCACGCCGGTGAAATGTGCCACCTGGTGCCGGCACGAGGTCCCGCCGGCCACCAGTGTGGATCGATCGTCGAGGGCGCGCGCTGCCGGCAGCAGCTTACGTTCACCAATGGCCCGCGACACCTCGTAGTGGTCCGTGGTGTAGCCGAACGAGCCCGCCATGCCGCAGCAGCCTGATTCGAGATCCGTGACTTGCGCGCCGGGAATCCGCGACAGCAGCGCCTTGGCCGGCGCGGCGAGCCCCATCGAGCGTTGATGGCAGTGCGGATGCAGCTGCACACGGGCCGGTCCGGGCTTGAGGTGGAGCTGCGCGCGTCCGCCGGCCAGCTCACGCTCGAGATACTCCTCGAACAGCACCGAGGCGCCGGCCACGACCCGGGCGCGGCGTTGCATCTCTCCGCGCAGCAAGCCGGGCGCGTCTTCGCGAACGGCCGAGAGGCAGCTCGGCTCGACAAAGACAATGGCCGCGCCACGTTCGGCGAGATCGTACAGCGCGTGCACATTCGCCGCGGCCTGCTTGCGTGCCTCGCGCAGCAATCCCTGCGAGATCAACGGCCGTCCGCAGCAGACATTCGGCGCGAGGCCGGCGCCGAGACCGGCCGCGTCCAGCACGTCGATGGCCGCGATGCCAATCTCCGGATCCTCGAACTCCGTGAAGGTATCGGCGAACAGCACCGCCCTGGGCTCGGCGCCGACGGGCTTGCGGCCGGCCAGTCGCTTCCGCAGTGTGTGCCGGGTGAACTGTGGTAACTCACGCCGGCGGTCGAGGCCGAATGCCGTTTCGGCGAGCCACTTCGCCGGCGCGCTGCCGGCAATCAGGTTCGAGATCGGCGCGAGGCGGCTGCCCCATTCCGCCGCCGAACGGGCATTCCCGAAGATCTGCGCGGCCGGCGACAGCCCGTGCCGCTCCCAGTAGCCGGCCAGGAACTCGCTCTTGAACTTCGCCACGTCGACGCCAACGGGACACTCGGTCTTGCACGCGCGGCACTCGAGGCACAGGTCGAGCACCTCGTGGACACCCTCGTCTGACAACCCGGCTTCGCCCATCTGCCCCGTCATCGCGAGACGCAGTACGTTGGCTCGCCCGCGGGTCGAGTGCGATTCGTCTTTCGTCACCATGTACGACGGGCACATCGTCCCCTCGCGCGTCTTGCGGCACAGCCCGACACCGCTGCACATCTCGACCGCGCGTCCGAAGCCACCGTGCTCGGAGTAGTCGAAGAACGTCACCGGACTCGGCGTCTGGTAACCGGCGCCGAACCGCAGGTGCGAGGTGATGGGCGGTGTATCGACGATCCGGCCCGGATTGAACTGTCCGTTGGGATCGAAGGTGCGCTTCACGTCGCGGAAGGCTTGGTAAAGTTCGGAGCCGAACATCCGCTCGTTGAAAGCGCCGCGCACCAGCCCATCGCCGTGTTCGCCCGAGAGCGCGCCGCCGAATTCAAGCACCAGGTCGGCGACCTCGCTGGCAATCGCTTCGAAGGTGGCCACGCCCTGCGCCGTCTTCAGGTTCACTACCGGGCGCACGTGGAGGCAGCCGACCGAGGCGTGGGCATAGACCCCGGCCACGGTGCCATGCCGTTCGACAATGCGAACGAAACGGGCGATGTAATCGCGTAGTTTCTCGGGCGCGACGGCGGTGTCCTCGACGAACGAAATCGCCTTGCCGTCGGACTTCATGGCCGTCGACAGGCCGAGCGCCGCCTCGCGGAAGCTCCAGATACGCTGCTGGGCAGCGGGATCGATGACCTGGCGGCAGCGGCACGAGATGCCGGCGCCTTTCAGGTCCCGCTCCACCGTATCCATCCGGCCGCGCAGCTCATCCTGGTGACTGCCATAGAACTCGACGCACAGCAGAGCTGAACCGTCGCGATCGATCATCGAACGGCGCTGCGCATCGAGGACCGGGTGGCCCTGGGCGTGGCGCAGGATGAAGTCGTCCATCACCTCGATCGCAGACGGACCGTGCTTCAGAATCAGCGGAGTGGCCCCAAGGGCGTCGAGCAGTTCGTCGAACTCAACCGTCAACACGGACTTGCTGACGGGCAAGGGCACCAGTCCGAGCTTTGCCTCGACGATGAAGCCGAGGGTGCCTTCGGAGCCGACCATGATGCGCGTCAGGTCGACCAGGCGGGCGGGATTCACGAACTCGTCAAGGTTGTAGCCGCCCACCCGGCGCAGAATCTTCGGGAAGCGGCGGTCGATCTCGGCCGCGTGCCGCAGCCCCAACGCCGGCACTGCGTGATAGGCGCGCGCCTCAATGCTGTCACCGCGCCGGGCTTCGTCCAACTGCGCTGCCGTGAGCGGCCGGAGGTGTGCCAGCTGCCCATCCGAGAGCACGACGTGTTGCTCGCGAACGTGGTCAAGGGTCTTGCCGTAAAGCACCGACCGCGCGCCGCTGGAGTTGTTGGCCATCATGCCGCCCACGGTGGCGCGGCTGGCCGACGACACGTCCGGGGCGAAACGCAAGTTGAACGGGCGCAGTTCGGCGTTCAGGTCGTCGAGCACCACGCCCGGTTGGACGCGCGCCCACTTCTCGTCGGGGTTGATCTCCAGAACCTTGTTGAGGTGCTTTGAGGTGTCGAGCACCAGGCCCGCGCCTATCGACTGACCTGCCTGCGAGGTGCCGCCGCCGCGCGGCGTGATCGACACGCCGTGCCGGGCCGCGATCCGCACTGCCCGCGCGACGGCTTCAGCCGAGCGGGGAATGACGACGCCGAGCGGTTCGATCTGGTAGACGCTGGCGTCGGTCGAGTACAGCGCGCGCGACAGGCGATCGAACCGCACCTCGCCGTCGATGGCTGCTGCGAGTTCGCTTTGGAGAACACTCATCTGTGCCTGACCCGTGTCTAATCTGCGGCGGTTGTTCTTGGTCTGCGGCCTTACTGGCTCTTGCCGCGCGCCGCGATCGGCCAGACGGCCTCGACGTGGTCGCCGCGCAGCGCATAGATCGCGTCGTACAAGTTGACAGTGGGGTCGCAGTGCGGCGGGATGAACTCGAGGCGGTCACCCACCTTGAGGTCGCGCGGCGAGTCGGCCAGGTTCAGCCGCCCGTGTTCGTCACCGGCCCACCCGTACGCGACGCCAGGCAAGTCCACCGGTCGTGGCGTGAAGGGACGATCGGTGGAGAAGGCCTTGTAGCCGCCGTCCACAATGGCGAATCCGGGGGGACGCGAGACCACCGTCGTCACCACGGTCAGCGCGTTCTTGAAGTCGCGATACTCGGGACCATCGGGCCCGCCGATGCGGCCGTAGTCGATGTCCATGAACACGAAGCTGCCGGGCTGCAGTTCGGTCATGCCGGGATTCTCCGAGTCGAAGCGATAGGTGCCGGTGGACCCGCCGGTAATCATCGGGCACGCGATGCCGTCGCGTTCGATCAGGGCTTTGGTTTCGATGGCCTGCGCCATCGAGCCATCGGTGCGTAGCTTGCGTGCGTCGAACGGCGTCGTGTGGGCCGCATCGCCGTCGTAGGACTGCAGACCCACCAGTGTCAGGTGCTTGAGCGTCGCGATCACGCGCGCCAGCGCCAGCGCGGGTGTCCCGGGCAGGACCCCGGTGCGTCCAAAATAGAGATCGATCGCGACCAAAACCCTGACGCCGGCCGCCTGCGCGGCCGCGTTCAGTTCGCGCACGTTGGCCTCGTCGTCCACGCAGAACATGGTGTCCGGTGCGCGCTTGGCCAGTGCGACGGCCCGGGCGATCTTGTCCCGGCCGATCACGGCAGTGGTGATCAGCAGGCCGGGAATGCCGTGGTCAGCGAAGACCTCGGCCTCGGCCAGGCGGGCGGCGCAGCAGCCAACGGCGCCGGCCGTGATCAGTGCGCGCGCGACTTCGGGACACTTATGGGTCTTGCCGTGAGGACGAAATGCTTTGCCCCGCACTCGAAGATGCGCGGCCATGGTCGCGACGTTCGATTCGAATGCGTCGAGGTCAAGCAGCAGGGCAGGAGTGGGGAGATCGTCGCGAAATTTCATTCGAGCGCGAATGCTATCACTGCTTCCGACGCAGGTTGCAAAATCTGCCACACCTGAGCGGCCTCACCACAGGCGGACCGATAGCTCCTGGTGCCTGATGTTCGGCGAGGCGTCTCGGTGTTCCAGCTCGAAAAACCTGGCCGGTTCCGCTTCCCACAGACCGTGACCGCCAAGGGCGACCACCTGACGACGCTGCGGCTTCCCGGCTTCTCGCTCGACCTCGCGAAGTTCTTCCGCTAGCCAAGCACCCGTCAGCGCTCCCAGCCGTCGAACTCGAGACGATTCGTTCGCAGGGCGTCGCGCACCACGCCCGGCAGCACGCCCGCGCGGCGGGCATCCTCCAGCGCGGTTCTCATCTCCTGGCCTAGTCGGTTGGCCTCCTTCTGGAATTCGATCACAAAGCTCGGGCACGTGCCGCCGCCAGCTTGCGCCGGCGTGATCGCGCGCGGCGTCAGCATGACCAGCCACTCGTGACTGAAGGTTCCAGCGATGGTGCCGGTGAAGCAGGTTTTCCGAAAGCCTTGCCACGCACCGTCGAGCGAGTGTGCCCCTTCTGCCAGTCGGGTCATCGTGTCGAGGAAGGCACGTTCGCCGTCGGGCGCGGGTGCCGCCGCTCCCGGTGTCACCGCTCGAGCGTTGGCCAGGGCCAGCGGCTTTGCGGTGGATGCCGCCATGCGACCCTCGAGAATGTCGCGCGCATGGTCGATCGCGACCGCGAAGTTGATACCGGGGCGGGCCTGGTCTCCACCGGTCGTCACGCCCACAGCAACGCCGTTGCGATCCAGCAACGGACCGCCGCTGTTGCCCGGATTGGCTGCCGCGTCGTTCTGGACCAGGGTCGCATCCCCCGAGCGCCGAATGCCGCTGACGACCCCCCGCGACACGCTGTTCTGCAGCGTGCCCAGGGCCGATCCGATCGTGATGACGTCCTGTCCCGCCCGCAGCGTGCCGAATGATCCCATCGGGATGACCGCCTGGTTCGCCACCGGGTCCGGCACTCTGAGGATGGCGAGATCGTACGCCGGCGCCTTGAGGTCGACTCGGGCCGAGTCGGTTGTGCCGTCCACTCGTCGCAGCTTCACGAACGTGTCCTGGCTCACGACGTGCAGGCTGGTAATGAGCGTGTCGGGGCGCACGAAGAACCCGCTGCCGCGCCCGGTCGAGGTCTCGATGAGGACCACTGCGGGCATGATCCGGCTGACGACATCTTCGAGAGGCGCGGCATCGGGCGGGCTGGGGGCGCTTTCGGGCACGCGGTCACCAGCCTGGGCCAGCTCCGCCTCCCTCACGCGTAGTCCGGGCAACATTTCAGGCGCGCTTTCTGAAGGCGGGGGCAGCAGAAAGCCTCCCTGCGCCACGCCACCCATCGGCGCCCGTTCGGCCGGTGGGGTAACGAGTGGCTGAGACAGCGACCAGAAAGCTGTGGCGGCCACGGCCATCAGCAACAGGAGACCCACGACCAGGTTGACGGCCGAGAAGCCGCCTGCCTCCGGACTCTGGGATTCGGTCATGTCGCCTGGAAGGGGCGGGACCTCGGCGCCGCATCGGCAGACAGCCACCGCCCGTGGCACGCGCCGGCCGCAGGACGGGCAGGAGCGGCTGAAACCGGGGCCCGGGTCAGGCATGAGTCATAATAGTAAGGATCGGCTTACGTGCGACAGGACCAGAATTTTCAGTGAATCAGCCCCACATCCGCAATTTCTCGATCATCGCGCACATCGACCACGGCAAGTCGACGCTGGCCGATCGCTTTCTTGAGGTCACCGGCGCGCTGCAAATGCGCGAGATGTCGGCGCAGGTGCTCGACAGCATGGACCTCGAGCGCGAGCGCGGCATCACCATCAAGGCGCATCCGGTGCGGCTGAACTACACCGCCAAGGACGGCAAGACTTACGTCCTCAACCTGATCGACACGCCGGGTCACGTCGACTTCAGCTACGAAGTCACGCGATCGCTGGCGGCGTGCGAAGGGGCGTTGCTGCTGGTGGACGCGTCACAGGGGGTGGAGGCGCAGACGCTGGCGAATGCCTATCTCGCGGTCGAGAACAACCTCGAGATTATCCCGGTCATCAATAAGATCGACCTGCCCAGCGCGCAGCCTGAAGAGGCGCGGCGCCAGATCGAGGAGATCATCGGACTCGATGGCGACACCGCCATTCTCGCCAGCGCCAAGGAAGGCACGGGCGTCGTCGACATCCTCGAAGCCGTCGTCACCAGGCTACCGCCGCCCGAAGGTGATCCGTCCGCGCCGCTCAAGGCGCTGATCTTCGATTCCTGGTACGACTCGTATCGAGGCGTCGTGATCGTGGTGCGCGTGCTGGAAGGCACCCTGCGCGCCGGTACCAAGGTCACGATGATGAACACCAAGCAGGACCACGCAGTGGAAACGCTTGGCGTGTTCACGCCGAAGGCGGTGCCGGCGGAGCAGCTCGGGCCTGGCGAAGTCGGCTTCATCGCCTGCGGCATCAAGGTGGTGTCGGACGCGCAGATCGGCGACACCGTCACCGAGACCCACCGGCCGACTCTTGAGCCGTTCCCCGGCTTCAAGGAACTCAAGCCGATGGTGTTCGCGGGCCTGTACCCGGTCGAGAGCCATCAGTACTCCGAGTTGCGCGAGTCGCTCGAGAAGCTGCGCCTGAATGACGCGGCCTTCTTCTTCGAGCCGGAAACGTCGCTGGCGCTCGGCTTTGGCTTCCGCTGCGGGTTCCTCGGCTTGCTCCACATGGAGATCGTCCAGGAGCGGCTCGAGCGCGAGTTCAACATGGACCTGGTCACCACCGCGCCGGGCGTGCTGTACCGCGTGACCAAGACCGACGGCGAGCTGATCGAGATCGACAGCCCGGCCAAGCTGCCCGAGGCCGGTCACATCAAGAAAATCGAAGAGCCGGTGATCACGGCGATGATCCTGACGCCGGCCGAGTACGTCGGCGTCATCCTGCAGTTGTGCCAGGACAAGCGCGGCCTGCAGAAGCAGCTTGAGTTCAAGGCTGCCGACCGAGTGCTGATTACCTATGAGCTGCCGTTCAACGAAGTGGTGCTCGACTTCTACGATCGCCTCAAGACCATCTCGCGCGGCTATGCCTCGCTCGACTACCACGTCACCGGCTACTGGGAATCGCCGCTGGTCAAGCTCGACATCCTCGTGAACGCCGAGCCGGTGGACGCGCTCTCGATCATCGTCCACCGCGACCGCGCCTACGATCGCGGCCGGATGCTGGCGTCGAAAATGCGCGAGCTGATCCCGCGGCAGATGTTCGAGGTCGCGATTCAGGCGGCCATTGGCGCCCGCATCATTGCCCGCGAGTCGGTCAAGGCGCTGCGCAAGAACGTGCTCGCCAAGTGTTATGGTGGCGATATCTCGCGCAAGCGCAAGCTGCTCGAGAAACAGAAGGAAGGCAAGAAGCGCATGAAGCGAGTCGGCACCGTCGACATTCCACAGGAAGCGTTCCTGGCCGTGCTGAAGCTCGGCGACGAATAGCCATGGCCGAAGCGACCTTCCAGAAGTCGACGATGCGCGAATACTTCGAGTCGATCGTCGTCGCCGTCATTCTGGCCCTGTTCGTCCGCACGTTCGGGTTCCAGGCCTTTAAGATCCCGACCGGGTCGATGAAGCCCAACTTGCTGGTTGGCGACCACCTGCTGGTCAACAAGTTCATCTTCGCGCCCACTGCCAGCCCGCTCGAACGCACGCTGTTGCCGATGCGTCCAATCGCGCGCGGCGACGTGGTCGTGTTCAAGTTCCCGGAAGAGCCGGAGCGCGACTTCATTAAGCGCGTGATCGGATTGCCCGGCGACACGCTCGAGCTGAAGAATCAGACCATTCACATCAACGGCATGCCGTTGGTCGAGCCCTACGCTCACTACCTGTATCCGCCCATGAGCGACGGCCAGGCTGACAGCTTTGACCTGCGCCGCAAGTACGGCCCGGTGACGGTGCCCGACGGCCATTACTTCATGATGGGCGACAACCGCGACGACTCGCAGGACAGCCGTTTCTGGGGCTTCCTGCCCGCGTCCTACGTGAAGGGCCGCGCGCTCTTCATGTACTGGTCGTTCGATACCCAGGACGATGGCTCGGCGCCGACCTCTTTTATGGGCGTCCGCTGGGACCGGCTGCTGCACCAGATTCACTAGCTACCAACTACCAACTTTCAAGTTCCAACTCCCGATGGGCGTATGATGTCGGCAGGCGCTGGCTTTCCCTCGCGCGCCGGTTGGATGCATGACGACGACCATCAAGCTCGGATTGGCCTTCGCGGTGATCACGGCGGCGTTTCAGGGAGCGCGGCTGATGGTGACCAATTACCAGTTTGAAGACGCGGTGGAGCAGGTGTTGCTGTTTGCGCCGAACGCATCTGATGCTGATGTGACCGAACGGATTCTGGCGCTGGCCGGTGATTACGACCTGCCGCTTGCTGCTGAGGACCTCGCGATTAGCGAACACGGCTCAGACCGCGTCGTCGAGATGACCTACACGATGGATGCGGCGTTTATTCCTGGCCTCATCACTCAGCCGGTCACCTTCAACCCGACCGCGTCGGTGCGGTTGCTCACCAAGCGTCCGCGCTAGCTAGGCCAGCCGGGTCCGCGCCTCTGCGGCCTGGCGCGTGACTTCCGAGACCAGACGTCCCGTCTCGTCGCTGGCGGCCGATGTGAACTGCAGGTCGCGCACACTGCCAAGATTGATGCGGACGTTGGCCTCCGCGCCGCCGGCCGCGGCCTCGAGCAACCCAATCGCCACGCCCACGTCGCTGACCGCTGACCGGTTGCCGCCCGCGGCCACGGCGCCCGCCTGTGCCATTGCCGCTGCGCACGCGCGCAAAGTCTGCAGTGGCGCCGTCGTCGCGGCTTGCAGGGCCTTCTGAATCGCAGCCGAGCGCGCGGCCTTCTCATCGTCGCTGGCCTTCGGCAGGCGATAGGCGCCCATCACTTCGTCGAACGCCGCGGCGTCGGCGTCGGCAAGCGCCGCGAGGGTCGCGGCGAGAGGCTGAAGGGCCTGTCGCGCGGCCGCCAACGCGGCCTTCTCGTCGTCGCTGTTGGTGTTCGACTTCGCGAGACCGGTCACCATCACCAGCAGGGAAGTGCCCATGGCGCCGGCGACCGCCGACGCGGTGCCCCCGCCCGGCGTCGGATCGGGGCTGGCCAGCGCGTCCAAGAACTGCGCGAGGGTCATGTCGGCGAACTTCATTTCACTATTCTCCCGCGTTTCACGACGTGGCGGATTACCGGCGCGCCGACGCGAATCAGGTCCGCGAGGGCGCCGTCAACAACGACCGCGTCCAGTTGCTTGCCGGATTCGAGGCTGCCAACCGTCTCGGCCCGATCGATCGCCGCCGCCGCGTTAATCGTGGCGCCGACGAGCGCTTCCTCGAGGGTCATGTTCATGCCGAAGCAGGCGAGCGACATCACAAACGGCATGGAGGTCGTGAATCCGCCACCGGGGTTGAGATCGGTGGCCAGCGCGACGGCGACGCCCTGGTCGATCAGCATCCGGGCCGGCGCGAACCGGCCGAGCTTTAGGAAGAACGCGGCCGCCGGCAGCAGCGTCGCCACGACGCCGGCGTCGGCCATGCGCCGGGCATGCGGTTGGTCCACGAAAATCAGGTGATCGGCGGAACGCGCGCCGACGGTTGCGGCAACGGCGGCACCGCCGCTCAGCCCGAGTTCGTCGGCGTGGATGCGCGGCTTGAGTCCGTGCCGCCGGCCGGCTTCCAGGATGGCTTGCGATTCTTCCGGCGTGAACACCCCGGTCTCGCAAAACACGTCGCACCATTCGGCGAGACCTTCGGCGGCCACGGCCGGAATCATCTCGTCGATGACCAGCTTGATGTAGTCGGCGCGTCGGCCGCGGTACTCGACCGGCACTTCGTGCGCGCCCATGAAGGTGGCGGTCAGCTCGATCGGCTGTTCCGCCGCGAGCGCCTTGATCGCCCGCAGCATCCGTAACTCGGTCTCGCGGTCGAGGCCATAGCCGCTTTTGGCTTCGGCGGTGGTCGTGCCAAACGCCAGCATCTCGGCCAGGCGGGCGCGTCCGCCCGCGATTAAGTCCTGTTCGCTCGCGGCGCGCGTCGCCGCGACCGTCTTGACGATGCCGCCGCCGTCAGCGGCGATTTCGGCATAGGTGGCGCCGCCCAGGCGCCGGCGCAGCTCTTCCCGTCGATCGCCGCCGAACACGAGATGCGTGTGTGGGTCGACCAGGCCGGGGATCACGGTGCAGCCGCGCGCGTCGATCACCTGGGCCGCCGCCGACAGCGTGACCTCGCGCTCAGCATCAGCCGCCGCCCCGACAAAGACGACGCGGCCGTCGAGTCC
>CAMBHC010000056.1 GCA_945866285.1 Candidatus Sulfopaludibacter sp. SbA3
GCGGTTGGTGTTACCATGCGTCTTTTGGGGGGATAAATTATGGCGTTTTCGCGTCGCGAGTTCGTTCGGCGGTTTGGCGTGGGCGGGGCGGCAGTGGCCTCCGCAGCACACATCATCGGTTACGGCAACGAAGAGTTACTGGCGTTCGTCCAGGGCCGCGGCGACGGGCAGCGGTCACAGGGCGGCCCACCGATCGCGATTCGTCTCAGCAGTAACGAGAACCTTCGCGGGCCAAGCCCCAAGGTGATCGCGGCGTTGAAGGCGCATCCTTCGAAGGATCTCGGGCTCGGTTATCCGCCACCCACCCTCAGCAGCTTCGTCGAGACGATCGCCACGTTCTCCGGTGCGAAGCCCGAGAACGTCATCATCTCCACCGGCTCCGGTGAGATCCTGACCGCGGCGGTCATGGCCTACTGCACGAAGGACCGCGCGTTCGTGACCGCGGATCCGTCGTACTCGCAGCCCGCGGGTACGGCCCGCCAGATCAACGCACCGGTCAAGCTGACGCCGGTCGACGCCAAGCTGCGCCTCGATCTCGAGGCGTTGATCCGTGGCGCCGTCGGCTCCGGCCTCGTCTTCCTGTGCAATCCCAACAACCCGACGTCGAGCGTGCACACGATGTCGGACATCGAGCAGGCGGTCCGCATCATCAAGCAGCGGTCACCCGAGACCGGCATCCTGATCGACGAGGCGTATCTCGAATACGCCACGTTGCCCGGGTCGGGCTCAATGGTGAAGCTGGCGCTGGAACTGCCGGGCGTGTTCATCTCGCGCACGTTCTCGAAGGCCTACGGCATGGCCGGCATGCGCATGGGCTACGCCGTGGGCCAGCCCGAGACCATGACCAAGGTGGGGCGCGCCTGGGGGCTGGGCAGCATCAACGAGCTGCAGGCCGTCGCCGGCATCGCCGCCTTGAAAGACACCGAGCACATGGCCTGGGAGAAGGGCGAGAACACGCGCGTGCGCGACTGGACGCAGGGGCAGTTCAAGGCCATGGGCTTTGACTCGCCCGACTCGCAGACCAACTTCATCTTCGTCAACATCCGGAAGCCCGCCGTGGAATTCCGCGATGCCTGCCGCGCGCAGGGAGTAGCGGTCGGCCGCGACTTCCCGCCCATGGAGAAGACCTACGCTCGCATTTCGCTCGGCACCATGGACGACATGCAGAAGGCGATGGTCGTCTTCAAGCAGGTGCTCGGCAAGGCCTGAGTTCGTTTGCAGGATGCCGGTCGACGACCGGCATCCTGATCTCCTGAATTTCCCCCGGCAATCCCCCGTCCCTCACAGGTCTTTACCCTCGATGCGCGCCTACCATGGCGCCGTCAACTTCATCGCGGCCACTCGGTGGAGCGCCGCGCGCGGAAGCGCAGCAGCTGGGGGTTCCTCGACATCTACGCCATCAACGGCCAGACCGTCAAAGGAACCGGCGGCGCGGGTGACATCCACACCGCGAACTACAAGAGCTATCACACGACCACGCCCAATGGCCTGGACCTGCAGATCAGCAACGTCACCAAGGCGAACCGCGGCGCGTAACGGTCACCTCGGGAAGCAGTTCGTCAAAACCCGACGAGCTGCTTTCCGAAAATTCTTTCCCTTCAGATTCATGATGGTGGTCATAGAAGCGGCATTCTAGCCGCCGGCACCTGCTAAAATTGCCACGACGCGCCCGTAGCTCATCCGGATAGAGCACCGACCTTCTAAGTCGGGGGTAGCTGGTTCGAGTCCAGCCGGGCGCGCCACTCGCTTCGCTCGGAGAGAGCCAGTGCGAGTCCTGGATGAGATTGGCCTGTTATGACGTCGCTACATGACTCTTGTGTCATTATAAAAGACTTGGAGTCGTACTACGCGCTGGTCGCGGCCTTGCCAACCGTAGTCGTGGTGGTGGGCTTGCTCGTCGTCTGGTCTGCCCGGGGCAACACCACTTCGGCAGTCCTGCCGTTCCTGGGACTGCTCGATCTCATCTGGTGCGCAGTCGCCCTGTTTGCCAAGCAAGCATCGCTGGTCAACAGCATGGGCCTCGAGTCCACGACCTCCGCGGGATGGGGGATGCTGCTGACCGCCCTGGTCCCAGCGCTGTTGCTGAAGGCGGTTCCCTCGCGCCGGCGCCGGGTGTGGGCGTCCTGGACCATCGTCGTGCTGGCCAGTGTGCTGCTGCTCGCCGACATCGTCTACCACAGGTGGTTCGGCGACATGTTCCCGGCCGTGGCCTTGCTGGCCGTGGGTCACGTCGGCAGCGTCGCCGGTGGTGCCTGGAGCATTCTCGTCAGGCGGGATGGCTGGCTGCTGCTCGATGCCGTCCTGGCCGTGCCGCTGATGGTCGCCGTGTCGCGGCTGTCCGAGCAGCACCGGCCTGGCCCACAGTTTCGCCATGGCGCAGCCTTCACGGGCACCGTCGTGATGCTGGTTGCGGGATGGCAGACCATCGCCGACCTGCGAGCGCAACCGACGATCATCACGCAGCGATTCTCGAACCACGCCCTGGTGACGCATACCGGGCCGTTAGCGTTTCACGTCGTCGACGTCTGGTCGCTCCTCAAGCGCCGCGCCGCCAGGGAGCTGCTGCCCGAGGCGATTTTCGTCGAGACGCGGGCGTGGTTCGACCAGCGCCGGGACCTGCGGGCAGGGGGTGGCCCCAGTTTTGGTGCTGCCACGGGCATGAACCTGGTGGTGATCCAGGTCGAGTCGCTGCAGGCGCCCATGGTCAGCTTACGCATCAACGGGCAGGCGGTCATGCCCAACCTGGCGCGATTGCAAGCCGAAGGCATCTCGTTCGCGCAGGTCTTTGACCAGACCGATGAGGGGCGAACCTCGGACGCCGAGTGGCTGGGCCTGACGTCGCTGTTGCCCGAACAGCATGGCGCCGCAGCGTTCGTCGATGCGTCCGATCACCTGGTCGGGATGCCGCAAGTGCTCGCGTCGAGCGGCTACCGGACGATGTCGGCCGTCGCGTTCGCACCGTCATTCTGGAATCGCCGGGTCATGCATCCCCGCTACGGGTTCCTGTCGTCGGCGTTTGCCGCCGACTTCGCGCCTGGCGAACAAATCGGGTGGGGCCTCAACGATCGTGATTTCCTCCTGCAGATGGTGCCGAAACTCCCGGGCGCCTCGTCGCCGTTTGCGGCGTGGCTGATCACCCAGTCGTTGCACTATCCCTTCGAGGCATTCCCGGATCGCCACAAGAAACTGGATGTGGGTGAATGGCGTGACACGCCCTTTGGTAACTACATTCACGGCATGCACTATTTCGACCAAGCCCTCGGCGAGTTTCTCGCGGCCCTCGAGCATAACGGCGAGCTGAAGCGGACGATGGTGGTGGTGACCGGTGATCACAGTGCCGGTTTCCCATGGACCCCCGAACTCGCGCATGCGTTCGGCTTTGGCAACAACCTGCTGAACTGGACCCTCGCCGACCGCGTGCCCCTCGTGATTCACATGCCCGGTGGCATCGCGCAGCGAATCGACGTGCCGGTTGGCCAGGTCGACCTCGCGCCGACCGTGCTCAACCTGCTCGGCATCGATGCCGCCGCCCTGCCGTACGTCGGCCGTAACCTGCTCGGCAGCCCTGGCGATGAACCCGTGGTTCGCCGCGATGGCAGTTGGGTGGATGCGCGCCACCTGTTCCTGCAGCGAAGCGGCGCGATCGGCACCCATTGCTACGATCGCGCGCGGCTGATCGACGTGCCGTTGGCGGAATGCGAAGCCGGATCGGCTACCGCTGCGCTCCAGGTGGAGATGGCCCGCCGGGTCCGCGAGTTCGACCTCCAGCAGCGGCTGCTGGCCGAGTCCTTCGCCCCGGCACCGAAATAGCTGGGCGGCGCTCCGGTTCGGTGTTACTTCTTCGCCTTCGCCATCCGCCACGCCACCGCGAGTAACTCTCGCAGCGCATCCTGCTCGAGTTGCGACAACCGGGCGAGTAGCAGCGGATAGGTCCGGTAGTAATCCGTCAGGTAGTACGTCTGCGGCGCGTCCGCGATGATCAAGTCGCGCTCTTCGAGACCGTGCCGGACCACCAGCGTGTGGGGCTCTGCTGACGGATGGGTGGCCATTCCCGCCATGAACGTCCCGCCGGCCTTGAGCACCGTCGAGCCATCGTATTTTCTCGACGCTTCAACACCCGGCAGGCGGAGCGCCATGATCGTGACTTCTCGAAATGTCATCAGCGGCACGCCTGATTCTAGCTGGCCGGCCCGTCATCCGCCCTTGATGGCGTAGCCCTTCTGTCGAAATACCTCCCGGACGCGCTCGCGCAAGTCGCCCTGGATCTCCACGGTGTCGTCGCGCACCGCCCCGCCGGTGCCGCAGGCGCGCTTCAGCTCACTGCACAGTTCCTTCAGGAACGCCTCGTTACGCGGCAGGTCATACACGACCGTTACGGACTTGCCGCCGCGCCCGGCCTTTTCCAGCCGCAGTTTGCCGACAATGCGCGGGGGCACCGGTTGATTCGCACCCGACTTCTTGCTGCATTGGCAGTTGCCAACCGGCCAGCCGCACTTCGGGCACGTCTGACCCTTATCAGTGGAATAAACGAGACGGGAATTGCTCATGGGCGCACTACTCCCGGCAAGGAGTGCGATCCCGACAAGAGATGTCCTCCCGACAAGGAGTGCCCTCCCGGCAGGTTCCTATTTGATGAACGTAAACCTGGCCGAACCGATCGCCGTGCCCGAGAAGGGCCACAACGAGGCCGTGCTGCGCGGGCGCGCGTCGGCTTTGACCAGGACGTAGTATTCGCGATTGGCTTCGAGCACCTTGGTGTCGAACAGTGGCAGGCGGTCGAAGTGGGTGACCATCTGCGCCACCTGGGCGGGGTCTTCCACGATGAACGATTCTTCAACGCGGCCATCGAGGGCCTGCGAAATGGTGTGGCGACGGGTGAGGTTGTCGAAATCGACGCTGGTGGAGACCACGGCCGAGGCCACCGTGCGGTCGACCCATGCCGGCACCTTGAGCTTGAGTTCCACGGTGTACGTGAACACGGTGCGGAGACCGCTTTGCACCACCGCCTTCATTTCGTCGGTGAGCCCACCGTCGAGGGAGAAGGTCACCAGCACCTGACCATCGCGAATCAGCGGGCGAACGCGCAACGTCTCGGCGCCCTGGGCCGCCGCGGGAGCGGCCGACACGAGCAGCAGGCTGAGCAGACAGGCCGCTCTCACGAGGTTTTTGACGCAGTACGTACGGGCTGTCATCATCGTCTAAGTCGAGTTTCGCCAAACATTAGCACAGGAATTGGGCAATTTGGACTGATATGATCAACTCCACGCCAATAAATTGATGAAACTCCGCCTGTTTTCCCTGCTCGCGGCTGTGAGCGCCAGCATCTTGCTGGCTCCGGCGGGGTCTGCCCAGGAACTGCCCTACCAGATCTTCGAACGCTATCTGGAGCCGCTGGCCCAGCAGATCGGCATGCCGGGCCTGTCGGCCGTCATCGTCCGAAACAACCGCATCGAGTGGGAGAAGGGCTACGGTTTTGCTGACGTCGAGAACAAGGTCCGGGCGACGCCGACGACCCTGTATCCGATTGGCGGGGTGACGCAGGCCATGACCGCCGTGCTACTCGGCGTGTGCACCGACCGGCTGCAGCTCGAAGTCGATACCGGCATTCGGAAATGGGTGCCGACGTTCCCCGAGGATGCGAAAGTCCGGCACGTCCTGGCCCACGTCTCCGAGGGCCGCTACAACTACGATTCCGCTCGCTACAGCGCCCTGACACCGGTGGTGGAAGACTGCACCAGGAAGCCGTTTCGCGTGGCCCTGGCCGACGAAATTCTGCAGCGCTTGGCGATGACCTCCTCGGTGCCAGGCCTCGACCTGGGACAGCCGGGCGGACAGGCCGCTCGAGACCTGTTCGACGTGGTGCGCCAGGACCACTATCGGAGCCTCTTGACCCAACTGGCCAAGCCGTACCGGATCGATCGCAATGGCAACCCCGTGCTCGCAGAGTATCCGCCGTACGGGCTCGATGCCGGCAGCGGCATGGTCTCGACGGTACGCGACCTGGCCACCTTCGAGAGCGAGCTGGACGACAACGAGAACGGCGACAACGTGCCGATTGGATACAGCACGCTCAACAAGATGTGGACCCCGTTCCTGCTCGACAGCGGTGCGGTGGCGCCGACCGGCCAGGGCTGGTTCGTGCAGAACGCCTCTGGCGTGCGCCTGGTCTGGACCTTCGGTCACATTGCCGATGCCGCGTCCGCACTGATCGTCAAGATGCCGTCGAAACGTCTCACGCTGGTGCTGCTCGCCAACAGCGGCGGCCTGGCCAACACCTACCAGCTCGAGAAGGGTGACGTCACCACCTCGCCGTTTGTGAAGATCTTCCTGCGCCTCTTCATCTAAACTGCGACTGCCGCCGCATGTTGTTGTCAGCCTTTCGCCGCTTGATCTGGTCGTTACTGCTGCTCGCAGCGGTGGCGACACCGGCGCGCGCCCAGGACATTTTCGCCGTTCCCTACGCGGGGGTGAAGTTCGGCGGCGATACCTCGATCGTGGACTTGGAAGTCTCCACCGGCCGCCGCATGTTCAGCATGGGCGGGTCCATCGTCGTGCTCGGCACTGGCGTGTTGGGCTATGAGGCCGACTTCGGGTATGTGCCGAGCTACTTCGAGAACGACGACAGCCTGCCGCTGATCAAGCCCGGCAGCTACGCGCTTGATCTCACCGGCGCCGTCATCCTGGCTCTGCCGGATGCGGTCACGCGAGGCGGCCTGCGGCCATACGCCGTTGTGGGCGTGGGGCTGATCAGTGCCCAGGCGGCCGACTTCCTGGAGATCTTCCTGGTGCGGCGCACCGTGCCGGCCTTCAAGATCGGCGTCGGCGCGCAAGCCTTGCTGCTCACCAACAATGTCGGGATTCGCTTCGACCTGCGTCACGTGCGCAGCTTTACGGGGGACGATGGGTCGCTGGCCCGGGTGGGCCGGCGGATCAGTTACTCCCGGGTCACGGTCGGCTTGTTGCTCAGGCTGTAGCTACGCGCGGCCGGCGAACTCCCTGGTTTCGGTATGGACCTTGACCTTCTCGCCTTCCTTGATGAACAGCGGGACCTGAATTTCCATCCCGGTCTCGAGCACTGCGGGCTTGGTGACGCTGCCGCTGGCGGTGTTGCCGCGTACGCCCATCTCGGTCGAAGCGACGATCAGCTCGACGTGTGGCGGAAAGATGATGCCAATCGGCTGGCCGTTGTAGCGGTGGATCTGCACTTCGACGTTGTCCACCAGCAGGCCGCGGTCGGCGCCCATGATGTCGGTGCCGAGCGTCAGGGTCTCGAACGACGTCTGGTCCATGAAGTGGAAGCCGTCGCCGTCGGCATAGGAGAAGGTGGCCGCCGACATCACCAGGTCCGGTTCGGCGAACTTCTCGCCGGCCTTGAAGGTCTTGTCGAAGACGGCGCGGGTGAGCAGGTTGCGCATCTTCAGCCGCACGAGCGTCTGCCCACCACGGGCCGTGGGTTTTGACACCTCCACGTCGAGGCAGTGGTAGGGGGCATTCTCGTATTCGAAATACGCCTTGCGCTTGATTTCGATCGCTTCAATCAGTGCGGCCATCTCCCTATAATACAGGCATGACCGTCCGCATCCGCTACTGCGAGGCCTGAAACTACCTGCCGCGCGCCTCCCGTGTGGCGGCGCTGATCAAGCAGGAGCTCAGTATCGATGCGGCCCTCGAGGTCGGTGCCCGCGGTGAACTGAGTGTGTGGGTGAACAACCGCAAGGTCGCGCAGAAGGACCACACGGGGTTTCCGTCCGACGCCGTTCTGATGGCCGCCGTTCGCGAGGTCCTCAGGCCCACTTGAGGGCCTTGGTGGGCGGTGTCCCAGCCGCGACCGCCACGCCCCCTTGTTACTCTCTGTTTACAACGGCGGCCAAGCCGGTCAGTATTGTGCGCTTGTCCCATGTTCTATCTGCATCTGTTACGCGTATGCCTCGGAGGGTGTCCCCACATGACTAGGAAGCTTGTTAGAAGCCTGATGGCCGTCCTGGCTGTCAGCTTGTTAATCCCCGGTACCGTCGCTGCCCAGGGTGGCGGCGCCAGCAGCACCGGCACCATTCAGGGCCGTGCGGCCGATGCCAGCGGCGCGATTCTGCCCGGTGTCACCGTGACCGCCGTCAGCCCGTCGATGATCGGCGTGCAGACCCAGGTGACCAACGAGAACGGCACCTACCGTTTCCCGGCGGTGCCTCCCGGTGCGTACTCGATGACCTTTGAGCTCGCGGGCTTCAGCACCGTCAAGCGTGACGGCATCCAGATCTCCCTCGGCTTCACGGCCAACGTCAACGCCGACATGTCGCTGGCGTCGTTGCAGGAAACCGTCACGGTGTCGGGCGCCTCGCCGGTGATTGATACCTCGGCGACCCGCGTGCAGCAGAACTTCAAGCTGGCGCAGCTGGAGTCGATTCCGAACGGCCGCGACATGTGGGCACTGCTGGCGGCGACGCCAGGCGTGATCATGAGCAACATCGATATCGGCGGTAATCGCGCCGGCACGCAGACCGGCTACCGGGCATACGGCTTGAGCGGCCAGGTGCGCACGTCGGTGGAAGGCATCAACACCACGGAGGGCACCGGCGGCGCCGGCTTCTATTACGACTACGGCTCGTTTGAAGAGGTCTTCATGGGCGTGGCCGGCCAAGGCGCGGAAGCGGCGACCCCAGGCGTGCAGTCGAACTTCCTGGGCAAGTCGGGCAGCAACAAGTTCTCCGGCGAGTTGTACGTCGACGGCTACAACAACTCGTTCCAGGGCTCGAACCTGTCGGAGCAATACACGAAACCGACCTCGCAGGGTGGCTACGGCTTCCGCGCGGGCAGCAACGAAGTGCTGAAGTACTACGACGTCAACTTCAACCTCGGTGGTCCGATCAAGAAGGACAAGATCTGGTATCACTTCTCATGGCGTCGCCAGTTCAACGCCGTCGAGCAGCCGCTGTTCACCTTCGACCAGTCCTTCGATACCTGGAACCAGAATCCGTCGGCGAAGGTGACGTATCAGCTGAACCAGAAGAACAAGTTCATTGGCTACTACCAGTGGAACATGAAGGAGCAGCCGAACCGGCTGCCGATCGGCGGCTACACGTACACCGCTGCGACGCAGACCTCGCGCCAGGTGTCGCCGAGCTGGGTCTACAAGGGTGAGTGGAACAGCACACTCAGCGATCGACTCTACGTCGAAGCCCGGTGGGGTGATTTCGGCTACTACGATCCGCGCTACTCGAACAGCGAAGAAGACTACTTCTGGCGCGACACGGCGCAGCTGGTCCTGACCGGCGCGCATGCCGAGTCGCAGACCGATCGTGACCGCAAGCAGTGGACCGGCGCGGCCACCTATTTCCTGGACACCAAGTTCGGCAGCCACACCTTCAAGTTCGGCGGCGAGCTCTACAACGAGACGCAGTGGAGCGGCCGCGCGCAGAACGTGGGCGGCAACATCGAGCACATTTACAATAATGGCGTCGCCAGCCAGTTGGTGTTCGGCGTGCCGACGGCCACCTGTGTCTGCGGACGCTACGCGAGCGACAACGGCCAGCTGCTGGTCGCCAACAAGCTCGATCAGCAGGACTTCTTCGTCAACGACACGTGGTCGAAGGGCCGCGTCACCATGAACATGGGCCTACGCTGGGATCGCTACAAGGGCAGGATGCCGGAGCAGGCGCAGCCGGCGTTCACGAACGGTCCCGTCAGCGTCGCGGCGCAGACCTTCGCGCAGCGTGACTTCTACACCTGGAACAACCTCGGCCCGCGCATCGGCCTGACCTACGACTTCGCCAACGATGGCAAGACGGTGCTGAAGGCGAGCTACGGCTTGTTCTGGCACAACCCGGGTCCCGACGTCAGCGCCGGTGCCACCCCGAACCAGAACAACAAGAGCGTCACCTACACCTGGACGGATCGCAACGGCGACAAGCACTACCAGGCGGGCGAGGAATCAGCGAACCCGACCGCGACCACCCTGGCCGGCACGATCCTGCTCGATCCCGCCATCACCTCGCCGTACTCGCACGATGCGTCGCTCTATCTCGAGCGGCAGATCAGCGACAGCATCGGCGCGCGCGTCGGCTTTGTCTACAAGTCTGAAGACGACTTGATTGCGCAGTACAACCCGGGTCGTCCGATCTCGGCCTACACGGTGCCGTACTCGATCGTCGATCCTGGTGTGGATGGCATGGCCGGCACCGCCGACGATGGTCGCCTCGCGCTGCTGGGCGTCCCGAACACCGCCGACGTCAACACCAAGTACCCGCTCACCAACGTGACGCAGAACACGCCGCGCTTCTCCCGCTATAAGACCGTGGAAGCGTCGATGAACAAGCGCATGAGCAACCGCTGGGCGGCACAGATTGGCGGTAGCTACACCATGGCGCACGACTTCCCGGGTGCCTACCCGAACAGCCCCAACGGCGTGTTCGACCAGGACAACACGCGCTGGGACTTCAAGCTGTCGGGCACCTACGAGGCACCGTACGGCATCCGGCTGTCGCCGCTTGTCCGGCACCAGGCCGGCGCGAACTTCGCGCGCCAGTTCTCCGTCGGCGCCGCCAGCGCCACCGCGGCCGGCGCGATCTTCAGCGGCACGGTCAACGTCGAGCCGCTGAACTCGAACCGCCACGACAACATCACCGTGTTCGACGTGCGCGCGGACCGCGGCTTCGGCCTCTCGCACGGCATGCGCGTGCGGCTGTTCCTCGATCTGTTCAACATTACGAACAGCAACTCCGCGGAGACGCGCACGATCACGACCGGCACGGCGTTCCTGCGTCCGATCGCGGTGCTCGCACCGCGCACCGCTCGCATCGGCGCCCGCTTCCAGTTCTGATGTCGGTGGAGGCAACCCTTTAGGGTTGCCTGACTCTAAACAACACGAGGCCGCTGGTGATTCGACACCGGCGGCCTCGGTTCTTCCTCGCATTCCACCCGCGCAGTGTCATCCACACTCGATCGACATCTCGTACGCAATAACTTCTTACTCGCAGGCGCTCGAATGGCGATTCTCTTGAAAGATCGCCCGGCACGATCTTAGATCTTGATCGC
>CAMBHC010000057.1 GCA_945866285.1 Candidatus Sulfopaludibacter sp. SbA3
GCTCTGCAATGACAACGTCAGTGGCGTCGGTGGCTCGGCCGACGGGCCAGTGGGCGATCCCGAACACGCGGCCGTCAGCGCGATCGGCACGAGCAGGGTCGCCAGGGAGACGGCGGCGGTTCGGCAGTTCCAGGTCATGGGGTCACCCAGAATCGAAAGTATAGCGCTGGCACGCGCCTGTGGCAGTCGGGTGCCATGAACGGCGCCGCTCAGTCGCGCCGCTCGGCGACGACCGACGACACAAAGCGCTTGTCGAACTCGCCCTCCCGTGATCGCAACACCGTGAGCGGCGAGACGAGGGCCGCCAATTCGCCATCGTTGAGCAGGAACGCGGGGTTCTTCGGATGCCCTCGCTCGGCCTGTGCGGTGGTGAACGTCTCATAAAACAGCCGGCCACGTGGTGCGAGCGCCGCGCAAAGCGCGGGCATCAGCGGACGATGCAGGTAGTTGAAGACGAGGATCGCATCGCACGGACCGGGCAGCGCGGGCGGCGGATCGGTTTCAAGGTCCAGCACCTCGCACGTCAGCGACAGGCTCAACCGCTCGGCGGTTGACTGCAGAAACGCGATCGCCTCGTGATCGCGATCAACGGCGTGGACGTCGAAGCCGGCGCTCGACAGCAGCAGGGCATGCCGGCCACGGCCGCACGCCACATCCAGCACCTTGCCGCCACGCGGCAACAGGTCGGCATTCTCAATCAACCACGCCGCCGGGCCACGCATGGGCGTCGCACCAAATTCACGCGGCCCCGGCCATGACGCCATGCCACCCGCCAGGTTGAGCACGTCAGCAACGCCCGCCTGCACCAGCAGCCTCGACGCGGCCACGCTGCGCACCCCATGCTCGCAGTAGACCAGCACGGGCCGGCCGTCATCAGGCAACACGGCTGGCGCCGAGACGACCAGGTCCAACGGCAGTAACCACGACCCGGGGATGTGCCCCAGGTCGTCGTGTTCCCCGGGCGTGCGCACGTCGATCACGACGGCGCCGTCGCTGGCGATCAGATCCTGCGCATCGTGGTGGGAGATGGTACGGAAATTCTTCATCATGATCTCAATAAATGGCGACCCTGTGATGCTACACGGATGTTGCGGCACACCGCGCATTGTTCGCACACACGCGGCCTCAGGAAACACGCTTGACCAGCGATTCCAGACGATGGCATCGTCGTCAGGGGAGGGGATATGAGGAGACTTCCACGCGCCGTGCTTGATGCCTACCTGACCGGGCCTGAACAGGTTCGGCCACAGGAGCTCATCTGGGGAATGGTGAACGAGCCGCCGGCGCCGTTCTTCGGCCACCAGGCGATCGTGACCCGCGCGCTCGTGCTGCTCGAACGTCACGTGCGAGAGCAGGACGCCGGCATCGTGTGTGTCTCGCCAATCGATGTCGTGCTCGATGCGGATCGGGCGCTGGTGGTGCAGCCCGACATCATCTTCGTTTCCCGCGAACGGACCGCGATCATCCGCGATCAGGTGTGGGGCGCACCAGACCTCGTGCTCGAAGTCGAATCGCCCGGCACACGGCGGCGCGACCGGACCACGAAAGTTGGCTGGTACCGGCAATACGGGGTGCGCGAATGCTGGCTGCTCGATCCCCGCAGCCAGACGATGACGGTGATGCACCTGGCCGCAGTGGCGGCGCGTCGGCAGTCCTTCCAGGGTACTCGCCGCATCGAGTCGGCGGTGCTGCCGCACTTCGCCCAGCCGGCGGCCAGTTTCTTCACCTAGGGGCTTGCGGCGCCGGTTCCTAGACCAATATCTACGTATGTGGATATGTCTGTAATGAGTTGGTGTTTCAAGGCACAATGCCGCGATGGCAACCGTGGCAGCCACCGACCTGCGTCCGCGCCGGCTGGTCATCGAACTTCTCTCCATCACCATCGAGGGCCGCGCCCTCGAGGACGTGCAGCTCGGCGGCTGGGTCTACGGCCCGGAACTCGGCACCGCGCCCGTCGTGGTGATCGTCGGCGGCATCACCGCCTCGCCATTCCCGTTCGGTGACGGACACGCCGAAGGCGAGGATGCGCGGGCCGCATGGTGGCCAGCGTTGTGCTCCCCCGACCTGATCGATCCGGCCACACACACAGTGCTCTGTCCGTCGTGGCCGGGCAATGGTTCAACCTGGAAGGGGTTCGACGATCCCGGTGCGACCGAAGCCATCTCCATTGGTGGTTTGGCGGACCTCGTGGCGGCCTGGCTTGATGGCTGTGGCTGCACCACGCCGGTTACCTGGGTCGGTGCCAGCCTGGGCGCGATGGTGGGCGTGGCATTCGCGGCACGGCAGGCGGAGCGCTGCGCGAAGCTGATCGCCATCTCCGGCGGCCTGCGGCCCGACGGTTGGGGCACGGCGACCCGCCACCTGCAGCGCGAACTCGTGCGCGACGGCTTGCGCAACGGCGACGTCATTACCGGCATGAGCCGGGCGCGGCAACTGGGCATGCTCACCTATCGCGGGCGCGACGAGCTCGACACCCGCTTCGGCAAGCTCGCGCCCGGACGCAATCGCCCGCCGGTCGCCGAATATCTCGACCACCACGGCCGGCGCTTCGCCGAACGGTTTCCCGTCAAGACCTTCCTGCTGTTGAGCGAGGCGATCGATCGCGGCTGGCTGGCCGATCCGCAAGCCATGCGCGAGGCGATCCAGAAGATCAGCGCCGAGACGCTGGTCATCGGCGTCCCTGGCGACATGTTGTTTCCCTGGGCCCTGCAGGTGGAGCTGCATCGCGCGTTGCAGGCCGAAGGCGCTGACTCGTCGTTGTGGAAACTGGAATCCGTGTTCGGGCACGACGCATTTCTCGCCGACCAGGCCAAGTTGGCCGACGTGCTGCGGGGCGCGCAGGCATTTGGCGGCGAGCTGCGCCTGGCAGCGCGGCCGCGGTTTGAAGGCGTCGGTGTCGAGCCCGTGCGCGAGATTCGGATCGGCCTGGTCGGCTGCGGCACCGTGGGCCGTGGCGTGCTGGAGATGATCGAGCGCCAGCGCGAAGCAGTCGCCGAGCGCTACGGCGTGAGCTTCCGTGTCTCACGAATTGCGGTCCGCGACCTGAACAAGGATCGCGGTCCACGCGCGGCCGGCATTCCGATCAGCGACCAGGCCCTGGAACTGGTCAGCGATCCCGAGGTCGACGTGGTCGTCGAGGTCGCCGGCGGCACGTCCGTGGAGCCAATCCTGCGAGCGGCCCTCGCGGCCGGCAAGCCGGTCGTCACTGCCAACAAGGCGCTGCTCGCGTCGAAGCTGGCCGACCTTGGCGTGTTGGCACAACGCACCGAGACGCCGCTCTACTGCGAAGCCGCGGCCGCGGCCGCCATTCCGATCGTGCGGCACTTGAGCCATCGCGCCGACGAAGTAGACAGCATGTGGGGCATCGTCAATGCCACCTGCAACTTTGTGATGACGCGGCTCGAGCAGGGCGACCTGACGCTGGCCGAGGCGGTCAGCGAAGCCCAGAAGCTGGGGTTTGCGGAAGCGCAGCCCGATGCCGATCTCGATGGCCACGATGCCGCCGCCAAGTTGTCGATTCTCGCGTATCGCGCCTTCGGCGCGTGGGTGCGTCCCGATGGGTTCCTCGTGCGCGGTATTCGCGAGATCGATCCCGCGGATTGCGACCTGGCCGAGTCGATGGGCTGCCGCATCCGGCAGATTGCGCGGGCCGTGCGCATCAACGGCGCGCTCGACATGGCCGTGGAACCCCTGCTGCTGCCGACGTGGCACCTGCTGGCGTCGGTTGAAGAGGAATACAACGCGGTCTATCTCCGCTGCGCGTCCTCAGGCGACCTGAGCCTGTTCGGCAAGGGCGCCGGCGCGCTGCCGACTGCCACCGCCGTGCTCGGCGACCTGATCGACCTGGCACAGGACAACTCGGTCCGCTGGCCGGTGCCGCGCGCACTGCCAGTGGCACGCGAGGGTGCGGCGATCTCACCTGCGCCTCGCCGGCATTACCTGCGGATCACCGCGCAGCCGCATCCCGGCCTCGAGCGCAAGTTCGAAGGCCTGGTCCGTCGTCATGGCCTGACGGTGCAGAACCGCGCCTCGCGGGCTGAGGCGGACCGCGTGCACCTCGCCTTCATGATCTCCGCCAGTTCGGACACCCAGATTGCAGCGGTCACCGATGCAGTGGGACGTCTCGCACGAGTGGAACAACGCCTGTGCCTCGGGGTAATGGACTAGATGGCGATCGCCGACTGGCTGAACCCCGAGGGATGTCCGCCTGACCGTCCGCCGCTCGAGGCGATGAGCGAGACCACGCGCTCAATTCATCGGACCATCGACGAGCACACGCGGCGGACTGGTGTCCCCTATCTCCACCCGGACGAGCCGACCGTGCAACTCGACCTGCTCGGATCGGCGCAGGTGATGGCGTGGCAGGAAGGCAAAGCGGCCTTTCTTTTCGCGAGTGAAGGCTGCTGGTCGGAGCTGCCCCACCTGTATGCGCGCTACGGTACCACCGCGACCACGACGCTGATCGGCAAGCTGAAGTCGTTGGAGCACGCCACCAGCGCTGTGGTGTGCGACTCCGGCATGCAGGCGACCGCACTCGCCTTCGACGTGTTAATGGAGCCTGGCGCGCACGCGGTGTTGATGCGGCAGGTCTACAACAAGACCCGCAGCTACCTGGAATGGCTGGCGGCCCGCATTGGTGGGTCGGTTACGGTCGTGGACGATGGCGATGCCGCAGCACTGGCGGCGGCCATTACCCCGCAGACACGTTTCGTGTTTGCCGAGACGTTCACGAACCCGCTGGTCCGCGCCCAGGATTTCGACCAGCTTCGCGCCGTCATGGCCGAGGCCCGCGAACGCGCGCCTGGTATCAAGCTCGTCCTCGACACCACGATCGCGTCGCCGTGGGCGTTCGCGGTACCACCACTCCAGAACGGCGTCGACATTGTCGTCGCCAGCGGCACCAAGTCGCTCGGCGGCAACGACCGCGACATGTGGGGATACCTCGCGACCAACGACTCGCCGTTCGCCAACGCGGTGATGGATCTCGTCGCCATGCGTGGCGGCATTCTCGACTGGCGGCGGGCTGCCGCCATTGTCGAGTCGTTCGACGCCGCAGGTGAGACGCATGCGCGCCGATCCTCGTCGGCGGCGAAGGTCGCCGCATTCCTCGCTTCGCATCCAAAGGTCAGCGACGTGTTCCATCCGTCGTTGCCCACCCACGTTGATGCCGCCGCGATTGCCAGGCAGTATCTCCGGCCCGGCTCCCTGTTGTCGTTCAGGGTGAAGGACGCCGACGAGGCGCGAACCCGGCATTTGGCCGACGTGCTAGCGACGTGCATCATCGTGCGCTACGCACTGTCGTTCGACGGGCTCACCACCAAGGTCAACCATCATCGGACGGTGTCGGAATACTTCACGTCGTTGGAACAGCTGAAGCGCAACGGCTTCGATCGACTCATTCGTCTGGCGGTAGGGATGGAAGACCCGGACGATGTGATCGCAGCGCTGAACTGGACGTTGCACCACGGTGACGGCGTAAGTGACGCAGGCGTCACGGTATGGCAGCAGCAGCGCGCAACCACGCTAGGATTGTGAGATGGGCGCAGCGACACATCTCGGCATCAACCTCAGCGAATACGATGCGGTGATCCTCACGCTGATTCCTCACTACGACGAACTGATTGACGCCGCTGGCGCCGCCGTTGGCGCATTGGCGCGGCCGGCACCGGCCGTCGTCGACCTCGGCACGGGCTCTGGTGCACTGGCGCAGGCCATTCTCAAGGCGAGCCCGAAGGCACGCGTGACGGGCATCGACGAAGACGCCGGCATGCTGGCCATGGCCGAGAAGCGGTTGAAGGGCCGGATCACTGTCATTCATGGCAACTTCGAGACGATACCTATTCCGGGTTGTGACGTCATCTCGGCATCGTTCGCGTTGCATCACATCCGCACCAGCCGCCGCAAAGCGGCGCTCTACCGTCGCGCCTTCGCGGCGCTCAAGCGTGGCGGCCTGATCGTCAGTGCCGACTGCTGCCTGGCCTCGGCAGCGGCCCTGCAAAGAAGCGACCGGGCTAACTGGCTCGCGCACCTGCGGCAGAACTGCTCACCCGCGAAAGCCGAAGGCTACTTGAAGGCGTGGGCGAAGGAAGACGTCTATTTCACGCTCGAGCAGGAGATGGACCTGCTGCGGCGGGCCGGGTTCAAGGCGGAGATTGCGTTCCGGAAGACGTGCTTCGCGGTGGTGGTGGGATTGAAATAATGGGCGGTCCGGCAGCACTAAAGTGCTGCCCTCCTGGCATCAAGAAAACTGCGTGACGACGACGTCGATGTGGCGTTCCTGCTTTTCCGCCGGCTGCCACTGGACGAGGATCGGGCTCTGGTAGGTGCCGCGCAACACCCGCGGTTGACCGGTCTCCGGATCGGTCCCGGCCAGGAAGCTGACACGACGCGAGCGCAGGAAACGGCGCGCCGGCAGCGACATCACCTTGGCGATCAGCCGTTCGAATGAACCGGCATCAATCCGCAAGGCTTCCATCAGCGAATTCAGCACGCGGACGGCGTCGTACTTGGCGTAGTTCAGCGTCTTGCCGGGAATCGAGAACGGGTCGGCGACCATGTGGCTGGCCTTGGCGCGGGCGAAGCGCAGCGGGTCGCGCAACACCTCGACCAGGTCGTGCTGCATCAGCAGTGTTTCGTACTCGTTGACGGTGATGCCGACGTTGCGCTCGTTGGGGCTGACCACCAGGTCCACGCGCGCGCGGTCGATGCCGACCTGCGCCACGAGGTCGTTGATGCGCTCGAGCACGCCCAGCCGCGGGTCGGCCAGGTTGATCGCGTCGATCGGGTGCTTTGACATCGGAATACTCAGCGTCGTGCGCGCGACCACGGTTTCGTGGTCGTAGCCAACCACGGTCGTCTTGCGCTTGCGCATGGCCGCGTCGCTCTTGCCGTCAAGCTCAATGAAGTAAACCGGTGCATCGGGCCGGGTGCGATAGGTCACGCAGTTGCGCATGCCCGCGCCGATGAAGGTCAGGTGCGAGTCGCCGTTGCGCGGCTCGACCACCTTCTGCTCTTCGGTCAGCTCCGAGCGCAGTTCCATCTGGTCGTGACGGTACTCGCCACCCTGCGGAAACAGAGCATGGAAGGCGCTGAAGAACTGCGACACCAGGTCCTGGCGGTGATGCATCCGCACCGACAGGCTCTGATCGAGATAGCCCGCCGTGGTGTGGAACGACGTGTAGAGGGCGCGCTGGTGCTTGCGCAGCAGGTCGCCCGCCTCCTGGTTGATGCGGGAGTTGACGTCGATGGCCTCAAAACGCCGCTGGGGCGCGAGGGTCAGGGTGAGCTCCGTCGGCTGTGTAGTCATTCCTGCCCGCCGGCCGCGGCGCCAGTCAGCGCCACGAGGTCGGCTGCCGTGCATCCTCGCAGGCCGAGAATGCGTTCCAGTACTTCACCGACGACGCTGTCCGGAGTCGATGCGCCGGCGGTAATCCCCATCGTCTGGGGTCCCGCAGGCAGCCACCCTTCGGTGCGGCTCTCAACACTCGCGCCGACCGGGCGGTGGCGGATGGCCGTTGCCTCGATACACCCGGGGTTGTCGATGTAAAACGTGCGCACGCGCGGGGCGCACATCCGCGCCAGCGCCTGCGTGTTGCTGCTGTTGTAGCCGCCGATCACGATCATCACGTCGAGACCGCCGTCCTTGAGCAAGTCGAGCACGGCGTCCTGGCGTTCTTGGGTGGCCGAGCAGATCGTGTCGAAGGCGCGATAGTGCGCTTCGACGTCCGCACTGCCATGCCGTTCGATAATCGCTCGGCGCAGGGTCTCCTGTACCTTCAGCGTCTCGGTCATCAGCATGGTCGTCTGGTTGGCGAGGCCCATGCGCTGCAGGTCGCGGTCCGGGTCGAAGCCCGGGCTGGCGGCCTCGGCAAACTCGGCCATCAGTTCGGCCGCCGAGCGCCGGCCGAGAATGAATTCGCACAGCCGTTCGGTCTCAGCGACGTCGCGCACGCACAGGTATTGGCCACCGGGGTGGGTCAGCGCCTGCGACGCCGTGGCGCGCGTCTCCTCGTGATAGTGCTTGCCGTGGATGATCACGGTGTAGCTGTCACGTGCGTAGAAGTGAACCTTTTTCCAGACGTTGAGCACGCTGCCGCACGTGGTATCGACCAGCACGCAGCCCTTCGCCTTGAGGTGGTCGAGTTCGGGCACGCTCACGCCAAACGCCGGCAGAATCACGACGTCGGCCGCCCCGACCTTGGCGAAGCGGAGCTCCGGGTCGTGCGAGTCTTCGAGAATCTCGATGCCCAGATCGCGAATGCGCTGGTTGACGTCGGGGTTGTGGATGATCTCGCCCGACAGAAACACGCGGCGGTCGGGAAACCGCCGGCGCGCCTGGTAGGCGTAATCCACGGCGCGGTCCACGCCGTAGCAAAAGCCAAACTCCCTGGCGAGGCGCATGCGCAGTCCGCCCGCGGAGGCATCAAAGCCCAGGGCCTTGAGATGATCGACTGTCCGGCTCTGATACGCGCGTTCCAGCATCGGCAGGACCTCGGCTTTCAGGCCCAAGCCTTTCTGGAAATAAGTCTGTGACACTTGCTACAAGTGTACCCCGAGGTTCCCTCCCGTCCAAACCGCGAGGCGGCCCCGAAACCGCGGCCAGCCTGCCAGCTGCGACAGAACGACACCTTCGGCGTGATGTTTGACACCTTTCACGACAGGCGCAACGGCTACATCTTCTACGCCAACGCCATACGGCGCGTCGTCCGCTGGAAGAACGAGTGGACGAGCAGAGCTGTTCGTCGTCTATACCGACGACTTCGATACCGAGGCCAGGCCCAACATGGAATCGCTCCGCAACCGGGCGTTCGTGGTGAAGTTCAACCGGCTGTTCCGGTTGTAAACTGCTGGCGTGAACGTCGTCTTTGCCACCTGCGCCCACCAGCCCTTCATCACCGCCGACGACCAGCCGCTGGCTGATGCGCTCGGCGCGCTCGGCTACCGGGTCGAGCCCGAGCCGTGGACCGACATCGATCCCAGTTCGCAGCTGATCGCCGACCCGGTGGTGCTGCGGTCGACCTGGGATTACCACCGCGTCCCGACGATGTTCACGGCGTGGCTCGACGCGATGGCTGATTCGGGCCGGACGCTCCTGAATCCGGCTGATGTGGCCCGCGCCAACATCGACAAGATCTACCTGCAAGGCCTCGCCGCCGCCGGCATTGCCATTCCCCACAGTCGCTGGGTGGACACGCCGGATGCTGAGTCACTCGCGGCCATCCTGCGCGAAGAGGGCTGGACGCAGGCGGTACTCAAGCCACGGATTGCCGCGACGGCTTACGGCACCTTCCTGATTGCGGCCGACCGGATTCCGCCGGAAGAAGATCTCGCGCCGGCTCGTGCATCGGGAGCGCTGGTGCAGGAGTTCATCCCCGAGATTCGCCACGGTGAAGTGTCGCTGGTCTACGCCGGCGGCGCCTTCAGCCACGCCGTCGTGAAGCATGCCAGCGGCGGCGACTTCCGCGTGCAGCAGGACTTTGGCGGCACCGTCAAGCCAGTGATGCCGTCGGCGAGCCTGTTGGAGTTTGGCGAGTCGGTGATGGCGCAGGTGCCCGCCTCGTGCGCCTACGCGCGTGTGGACATCGTCGATCGTGCGCGTGGTCCGCTGCTGATGGAGTTGGAGCTGATCGAGCCAGAGCTCTACTTCAGCGTCGTGCCTGGCTCGGCCGAGCGGATGGCGCGAGCGATCGTGGCTCGCCTCGACGGACTCCAGGCCTGACCTGGGGGTGCGACCTCATGGCTTGGCGTGTTCGAGGACTAGACCGACCGCGGTCGCGCGCTTGAAGCCCTTCCAGTAGGTGTGGGTCGGCAGCGGCTTGCCCTCGCGGTCCATCGCGAACACCCCGTCCTTGCCGTTCGACGTGGTCACCTCGAAGTACGCCTGCTTGCCGGCTTCGCCTTTCAGATGGAAGCCGAAGTACGCCGTCGCGAAGTGGTGAAGGATGTTGTTCATCCGCGCGGTATCCCACACCGCGTCAGCGTAATGCGAGAACCCCGGCGGGGCGGTGCCCCCAGATGACCGATAGGTCTCGGCCGGTGCGGGCATCGGCGCGGCGGCGTTGTGATTGGCATTCACAAACGTGAGCAGGTAGCGATCGGCGTTGACCGCGCCCTGGTAGATCGCGCGCGTGCCCTTCTCGTATCCCGACACATCATCCGCGCTGCCGGCGACGAACAGCACCGGCGTGCGAATGCCCGTCAGGCCTTCGAGATCCCAGAAGCCGCCCTGCATGCCCCACGGGCCAATGGCGATGGCGGCCTTGATGCGCGGGTCGCGGGCCTTCTGATAAACGGGGTTCGACGCCGCCCGCGCCGCGAGCAACCTATTGGGCGGCGCCTGCGCGCCGGTCACGCTGGCGTCGGTGTAGCCGCCGCCGATCACGTTGACGACGCCATAGCCGCCCATCGAGTAGCCGATGATGCCGGTGCGGCTGGCATCGACCAGGCCGCTCAAGAAGCTACCCGAGCCGGCCTTGCCGAGCCGGTCGATCTCGTTAAGCACGAACAACTGGTCGAACGAGCGGTTGTAGAGCGTGCTGCC